>NZ_RHFJ01000019.1:0-59727 GCF_003718675.1 Marichromatium sp. AB32 | reverse complement strand
GCGGACGGGAAAACAGATCGGCGATCAGCTCCCAGGCCTCTTCTGGAAGCTCGTAACGTCTCGACATCTGGCCTCTTCTCCTGCAAGAACGAGGTCAGTGTATCAAGCAGGGTTTTCGTACAAAACGGCTATCGCAAACGCAACGTCATTGAGCGGTTGTTCGGCTGGCTCAAGTCCTGTCGACGCATCGCCACCCGTTACGAAAAGTTGGCGACCAGCTTCTCGGCAATGTTCACGCTTGCTTGTATCCGCAGATGCCTCAGGCATTACTTTTCGTACAAAACGTCACCGAAGGTGACATCAAGCGACCAGTGCAGGGTGTTCTCGATGCCCCAGGGCATCAGTGTCGAGGCGACTGATGAAGAAGCGGTGCGTTCAGACTCGACCATGCCGAGGGTGCGCAGCCCCGGCCAGTGCTCGCCGCAAGGCAAGTCTGTGGGCACCGCGAGGGTGCGGTAGCGGCGCGTCTCGCTGCGCCCATGCCTGCGTTCGTGGGTCTCGAACAGCTGCGAGTCGGTGTCGGCGTAGTCACGGGCGTCGACGGCAGGCCTCAGGCTGCAGGGATCAGGAGGCCTGAGTGTCGCTGACCGATGCAGCCTCATCCAACAGCATTTGCTGCGATAGCCCTGACCAATGGCCGCAGACCCACCGGCCACTCGACGTCTCCCATGGAGGACACGATGAGCAGCCCGTTGCTGCTGTGCACCGATCTCGACCGCACCCTGATCCCCAACGGCGCCGAACCCGAGTCGCCCGCCGCCCGTCCCTGGTTCCGCCGGCTGGCGGCGCTGCCCGAGGTCACCCTCGCCTATGTCAGCGGACGCCATCGCGCACTGGTCGAAGCGGCGATCGCCGACTACGATCTGCCGATGCCGGACTATGTGGTCGGTGACGTCGGCACCAGCATCCACGGCCTCGACGGCGGGGACTGGCAACCGATCGTCGAGTGGCAGCGTCTGATCGGCGCCGACTGGGGCGGCACGCACGCCGCGGCGCTGCGACCGTTGTTCGCCGATATCGCCGAACTCAGCCCGCAACCCGACGACCGCCAAGGCCCGTTCAAGCTGAGCTACTTCACCCCGGCCCAGCTCGATGTCGAGGCGCTGCGCGCACGGATGCGCGAGCGACTCGAGGCGCGCGACATCCGCGCCAGCCTGGTGTGGAGCGTCGACGAGGCGGCCGGTTGCGGACTGCTCGACCTGTTACCGGCCAACGCGACCAAGTACCATGCCGTCGAGTTCCTGATGCAGCGACTCGGCCGCGACGTCGCGACCACGGTGTTCGCCGGCGACAGCGGCAACGACCTCGAGGTGCTGATCAGCGCGATCCCGGCGGTGCTGGTGGCCAACGCCCACCCCGAGGTGCGCGCCGAGGCGCGGCAGGGCTGCGCCGACCCGGCGCGGCTGTATTGCGCACGCGGCGGCTGGCAGGGATTGAACGGCCATTATGCGGCCGGAATCCTCGAGGGGGTGGCGCACTTCCACCCCGAGCTGGCCGAACGACTGCTCGCGGCCCCGGAGACACCCGCCGGACCGCCGGCCCTGTGAACGAACCCTCCAGCGAGGAGCCCGCTATCGTGCACACATCGCCACTCTGTATCTTCGGCGAGGTCCTGTTCGACCACTTCCCAGACGGTCGTCAGGTCCTCGGCGGCGCCCCCTTCAACGTCGCCTGGCACCTCCAGGCCTTCGGCGCCGACCCGCGCTTCGTCAGTGCCGTCGGCGCCGACGCCGAGGGCGCGCGGGTGCGCGCCGCCATGGCCGACTGGGGGATGGACACCGGCGCACTGCAGACCGCCCCCGCACACCCCACCGGGCGGGTCGAGGTCAGCCTTGAGCGCGGCGAGCCGAGCTACGACATCGTCGCCGACTGCGCCTACGACCACGTGCGCGCGGCCTCCGAGCCAGCCCCCTGCGGCCTGCTCTATCACGGCACCCTGGCGCTGCGTCACGCCGACGCCCGCGCGGCGCTGGAGGCGGTCCGCAGCGCCGGGGTCGATCAGGTCTTCGTCGACGTCAATCTGCGCGATCCCTGGTGGTCGCGCGAACAGACCCTGGCGCTGATCGGCGCGGCCGACTGGGCCAAGCTCAACCACGACGAGCTGGTGCTGCTCGACGACGCCGACACCGATGCCGACACCCCGCTGGCCAGCCGCGCCCGCGCCTTTCTCGAGCGTCACCGGCTCAGTGGACTGCTGGTCACACTCGGCGGCGACGGGGCGCTCGGACTCGGGGTCGACACGGCACCGGTCCACGTCGCCCCGCAGCCGGCGCAGGAGGTCATCGACACCGTCGGCGCGGGCGATGCCTTCGCCGCAGTGACCATCCTCGGACTGCTCCAGGACTGGCCGCTGCAGGCCACCCTCGAGCGCGCCCAGGCCTTCGCCTCGCGTATCGTCGCCCAGCGCGGCGCCACCGCCGCCGAGCCGGAGCTCTACCAGCCGTTCATCGAGCGCTGGGGACTAACCACCTGACCCGAGCGCCAGCCGCCCGCCCGGTCGCCGAGACCCGGGCGGACACGCCCCCGTCCATCTGGAGCATGCATGTACGAACAGGTTTCACACGCCCTGCTGAACGACATCCTCGATGCCTTCAGTCATCAGCTCAGACGTGAGGACCTCCGGCACTTTTATACCCGCCTGGGGGCGAACTTCTACGCCATTCACTCGCTGTTCGGGCACCTCTACGGGCACCGTCAGGACTTCAAGGAGCAGACGGTCCGGCTCACCGAGCGACTGGCGCGCGCCTATATCGAGCGCCCGGCGCCGCTCAAGGAACTCGACATGGCGCGCGAGGCCGACCACAACTGGTTTCTCGACCAACAGTGGGTGGGGATGGCGCTCTATGCCGACGGCTTCGCCGGCAACCTGCCGGGACTGATCGAGCGCCTGCCCTATCTGCAGGAACTCGGGGTCAACATGGTGCACGTGATGCCGATCCTGCGCTGTCCGCAGGGGGCGAGCGACGGCGGCTACGCGGTGAGCGACTTCCGCGACATCGACCCGCGCATGGGCACGGTCGAGGACGTGCGCGCGCTCGGCGCGCGGATGCGCGAGCGCGGCATGCTGCTGACCCTCGACGTGGTGGTCAACCACACCTCCGACGAGCACGACTGGGCGCGACGCGCGCGCGCCGGCGAGCGCGCCTTCCAGGACTTCTACTACACCTTCCCCAACCGCGACGTGCCCGACATGTTCGAGGCGACCATGCCGGAGATCTTCCCCGAGACCGCGCCGGGGAACTTCACCTGGGACGCCGAGATGCAGCGCTGGGTGATGACCGTCTTCAACAACTACCAGTGGGATCTGAACTACGCCAACCCGGCGGTGTTCATCGAGATGCTCGACATCATCCTGTTCTGGATCAACCAGGGCGCCGATATCATCCGCCTCGACGCCGTGGCCTTCCTGTGGAAGAAGATCGGCACCACCTCGCAGAACGAGCACGAGGCGCACCTGATCCTGCAACTGATGAAGGACTGCTGTCAGGTGGTCGCGCCGGGGCCGCTGTTCATCGCCGAGGCGATCGTCTCGCCCTCGGAGATCATCAAGTACTTCGGCGAGGACGCGGTGATCGCCAAGGAGTGCGAGATCGCCTACAACGCGACCTTCATGGCACTGCTGTGGGACGCGGTGGCGACCAAGAACGCCAAGCTGCTCAACCAGGGCATCCAGAGCCTGCCGCACAAGCTCGACCGCGCCACCTGGCTGAACTATGTGCGCTGTCACGACGACATCGGGCTCGGCTTCGACGACGCCGACATCCGCGCCAGCGACTACGACCCCTATCACCACCGGCGCTTCCTCATCGACTGGTTCACCGGGGTCTACGAAGGCTCGCCGGGGCGCGGACGCCCCTTCGGCGTCAACCCCAAGACCGGGGATGCGCGCATCTCCGGGGCGCTGGCCTCGCTCGCCGGGCTGGAGGCCGCGCTCGAGAGCGGCGATCAGCAGGCCATCGACCAGGCCGTCGACCTGATCCTCACCCTGCACGCGATGATCCTCTCCTTCGGCGGCATCCCGCTGATCTGGTACGGCGACGAGCTCGGCACCCTCAACGACAACTCCTTCCTCGAGGACGCCACCAAGGCCGGCGACAGCCGCTGGATCCATCGCCCGCGCATCGACTGGGGACGCGCCGAGCGCCGCCATCAGCCGGGGACGGTCGAGCAACGCATCTTCGACGGGCTGAGACAGCTGATCGAGGTACGCAAGCACACCCCGGCGTTCGCCGATTTCAACAACCGCGAGCTGATCGAGGTCGCCAACCCGCACCTGTTCGTCTTCCTGCGCGCCCACCCGACGCTGCAGAGCGGCGCGGTGGTGGTGGCGGCCAACTTCGACGCCAACCCGCAGTTCCTCGACCTCGACGTGCTCAATCAGCGCGGGCTGTTCCGCCAGGGCCAGATCGAGGACCTGATCACCGGCGAGTCACCGGCGCTGTTCAACAACCGCATGGTGATCCCGCCGTTCCACTTCTACTGGCTCACCAACCAGCGCGCACGCGCCCAGCTCTGAGCCGGGCGACACACCGACGCGAATCGGCTCAATACCCCCAGCCCCCCGGGTGGGGGTGCTGGACCGGGTGGTGCGGCGGATAGGGCGCCGGCATCCCGCCATGCGGTGGATAGGGCGCGGCGGGATGACGCGGCGGGTAGTAACCCTGCGGCGGATACCAGGGCGTCTGCGGCGCGACCGGGGGCGCGGCGGGGACGGCGTCCTCGGTCGGCTCGAGGGCAACGGCCCCATCCGCCGCCGCCCCGGAGGTATCGGACTGATCGGTGCTCGTGTCGACGCTGGTCGCAGGTTCGACAGCCTCCGTCTTCACCGTCAGCGTCTCGAGCGTCTCACCGTCGTCATCGCGCGTCTCGGGGTCGGGGTCGGGCGCGGCGACCTCCACAGCGGCGGCGCGACCCGTCTCCTCGCTCTGCGCCGGCTCGATCTCATCGACCAGCGCCGAGGCTTCCGGCTCGGCATCGACGTCCGGCGTCTCGCTGGCAGACTGCGTCTCTACCGCCGGCACGACCTCCGGGGCATGCACCACACGGCCGATCGGCGCCAGCGACGGTGCCTCACGCTTCGCCTGCGTCCACCACTCGGGATGGAAGTCCACCAGATAGACGTAGACGCCCCCGAGCAGGGTCGCCACCAGCACCGTGCGCACCAGCAACCGCTCCCAGTCGAGCCGGCGCAGACGGTCGAACAGATTCAACAGCTGTTTCATCACTCTCGTCGCGAGAACCCGGTCCGACAGACCAGGGGGATAGCTCCCGCCCGCAGGCGGCCTCTCTCGCTTACCTCCATCGTGATCGGCGCTATCTCTTCGGGTGAATGTGTCCGACGACCAGGCCGCCGGCACCGGGGATTGAACCGCGAAGCCGCCAGCGACACAAAGGGCTCGACGCTCAAAGCCCCGCCAGCGGTCTCTCTCCCGTCGTGGCGGCCCCTGACCGCCCCCCCCCTCGGGGGTACGGCGGTCCGGGCCGTACCGGGCGAAGCGAGTGACAGAGCACGACTTGAGGCCGAGCGGGAGTCTGGTCGCGCGGTCACGCATCCCAGTCTACGACGCTGGAGCAACAGCCAGCGACCAGCGGGGAGCTGGCGCCAGGATATCGAAAAAAGCCCTCTGCGCGTTCCGCGACCTCGCGGATCAATCCCGCAGGTCGCCGGCCGCCCTCTACCCTTCGTGGACGGAAGCGTTATTATGTAAGGTTTCCCACGATCAAGACCTTCGAGCAGACGCCGCCATGACGAACCCATCCCAGACAGGTGCCTCCATCTTCTTCGACGTGCTCGCCGATCTCGGGGTCGAGCACCTGTTCGGGCACACCGGCGGTGCCATCATCCCGCTGCACGTCGAACTCAACCGACGCATGCGCGCCGGCCAGGCGACGCCGCAGTTCGTCCTCTGTCGCCAGGAGGGCGGCGCCGGGCATGCCGCCGAGGGCTATGCCCGCGCCAGCGGTCGGGTGGGTGTCTGCATCGTCACCTCCGGCCCGGGCGCGACCAATCTCGCCACGCCGATCGCCGACGCCTACAAGGACTCGCTGCCGACCCTGTTCATCACCGGTCAGGTGCCGAGCGCGGCGATCGGCTCCGACGCCTTCCAGGAGGTCGACACCGTCGGCATGACCCGACCGATCTCCAAGCACAACTATCTGATCAAGGATGTCGGGGATCTCGAATGGGTGTTGCGCGAAGCCTATGAACTGGCCACCCATGGCCGCCCCGGCCCGGTGGTGATCGATCTGTGCAAGGACGTCCAGCTCACCGAGCGCACCAGCATCAACCCGCCGCGGATCCGTCACCGCGAGCAGCCGGCCTTCGACACCGCGCGGGCCGATGCCATCCTCGAGGCGCTGGCCAGCGCCGAGCGCCCGGTGATCAAGGCCGGCGGCGGGGTGATCCACGCCGATGCCGCCGCCCGGCTGGCGCAGCTGGCCGAGCGCTTCGAGGTGCCGGTGACCACCACCTTCAACGCCCTCGGCGCCCTGCCCTTCGAGATGCCGCACAACCTCGGCATGCCGGGGATGCACGGTACCATCCCGGCCAATTATGCACTGCGCGAGGCCGACTTCATCCTCAGTCTCGGCGGTCGCTTCGATGACCGCGTCGCGGTCAAGGGCTTCGCCGCCGGCAAGCGCATCGCCCATATCGACATCGACCCCTCGGAGATCGACAAGACCATCTCCAGTCATCTCAACCTGGTCGCGCCGCTCGACGTCTTCCTCGACCACGCGCTCGCCACCAACCGCTCGGCCCGCCACGCCGAGTGGCTCGCGCAGGTCAGCGCATGGCGCGAGCAGATGCCCAAGTCCTACGGCGAGGGCGACTACATCAAGCCGCAGGCGGCCATCGAGGTGATCTCCGAGCTCACCGAGGGCCTGGCCACCGTCTCCACCGGCGTCGGTCAGCACCAGATGTGGGCGGCGCAGTACTACCGCTTCCGCCGTCCGCGTCAGTGGATCAGCTCCGGCGGTCTCGGCACCATGGGCTTCGGCCTGCCGGCGGCGATCGGCGCCTGGTACGCCGACCCCGAGCACCCGGCGGTGCTGATCGACGGCGACGGCAGTTTCCAGATGAACATCCAGGAGCTCGGCACCGTGGTCGCCAACCGCATCCCGCTGAAGATGTTCGTGCTCAACAACAGCTTCCTCGGCATGGTGCGTCAGTGGGAGGACATGATGGACGGCGGTCTGCACTACGAGACCTGTCTGGCGCGCAACATCGACTGTCCGCCCGACTGCACCGAGCTCGACCAGACCTGCCGCCGCCAGATCCCCGATCTCAGCGGGCTCAAGCACGTCTACCCGGGGTTGAAGACGATCCGCATCCAGCATGTCGACGAGCTGCTCCCGGGCATCGCCGAGGCCCTCGCCGAGCCCGGCCCGGTGGTGGTCGACGTGTGGATCGACAAGGCCGAGAACGTGGTGCCCATGGTGCCGCCGGGCCAGGGTCTCAACGAGATGATCATCGACTGCTGAGTCCGCCCCCGTCCCCGGGCCGCGCGCCCGGGGCGACTTGCCCCGCCCCGCCCGTCCGACACCATTGCATTGTCATTGCGAATCCTCAAGCTTGAAAGAATCAATCACTGGATTGTTGCACCTGCGAAAAGCGACCTGATCTACTGCTGACCCTGGGTCGGACAGGCCATGCGTGCCCGTCCCGGGCGTGCGGCGTGCCGCGAGCGTGCGCCCCGGTCGGCCCGACGGCGACACCGAGGATCATCGAATCGCCCCTCGTCGCACGAGGGAGGGAGAGGTAGCTAGGATGAACGAACGCATCGAGATCGGCGGTCTGCGCATCGCCACGCCCCTGTACGCGCTGGTCCGCGACGAGATCGCGCCCGGCACCGGGATCGACCCCGAGGCCTTCTGGCACGCCTTCGCCGAGCTGGTCGGCGACCTGACGCCGCGCAACCGCGCGCTGCTCGCCACCCGCGACCGGCTGCAACGCCAGATCGACGACTGGCATCGCGCCCGTCGCGGCCAGCCGCACGACGCCGCGGCCTACCAGGCATTTCTCACCGAGATCGGCTATCTCCAGCCCGAGGGGCCGGACGTCCAGGTCGAGACCCGCGACGTCGACCCCGAGATCGCCGCGCTCGCCGGCCCCCAGCTGGTCGTCCCGGTGAGCAACGCCCGCTATGCGCTCAACGCCGCCAACGCCCGCTGGGGCAGCCTCTACGATGCGCTCTACGGCACCGACGCCATCGCCGAGGACGACGGCTGCGCGCGCGGCGCCGAGTACAACCCCAAGCGCGGCGCGGCGGTGGTGGCGCGCGCCGCCGAGCTGCTCGATCAGGCCGTGCCGCTCAACCGCGGCTCGCACAGCGACGCCTGCGGCTATCGGGTGCTCGACGGCACGCTGCTCGTCGACCTCCCCGACAACAGCCAGACGATGCCGCGCGACCCCGCCCAGTTCGCCGGCTATCGCGGCGACCCCGATCAGCCCGAGGCGATCCTGCTGGTCAACCACGGGCTCCACATCGAGCTGGTGATCGACCCCGAGCGCGGGGTCGGGCGCGAGAGCAAGTCGGGGCTCGCCGACGTCCTGCTGGAGTCGGCGCTGACCACCATCCAGGACTGCGAGGACTCGGTCGCCGCGGTCGACACCGAGGACAAGGTCGGGGTCTATCGCAACTGGCTGGGGCTGATGAAGGGAACGCTCACGGCACGCTTCGACAAGGGCGGACGCAGCCTCGAGCGCAGTCTCGCCGAGGACCGTCACTACACCCGCCCCGACGGCGCCGCGCTGACCCTGCCCGGGCGGGCGCTGATGCTGGTGCGCAACGTCGGCCACCTGATGACCACCGACGCGGTGCTCGACGCCGCCGGCGAGCCGGTGCCCGAGGGCATGCTCGACGGCATGGTGACCGCACTGTGCGCGCTCCACGACATCCACCCCGAGCACGGCCGCCACCGCAACTCGCGCGCCGGCAGCCTCTATATCGTCAAGCCGAAGATGCACGGCCCCGAGGAGGTCGCCTTCGCCGTCGAGCTGTTCGCCCGCATCGAGGACGCCCTGGGGCTGGCGCGCAACACCCTCAAGATCGGCATCATGGACGAGGAGCGGCGCACCACGCTCAACCTCAAGGCATGCATCGGCGCCGCGCGCGAGCGGGTGATCTTCATCAACACCGGCTTCCTCGACCGCACCGGCGACGAGATCCACACCGACATGGAGGCCGGGCCGGTGCTGCGCAAGGCGGAGATGAAGCAGGCCGAGTGGCTGCGCGCCTACGAGGACTGGAACGTCGACGTCGGGCTGGCCTGCGGGCTGCGCGGACGCGCCCAGATCGGCAAGGGCATGTGGACCATGCCCGACGAGATGCGCGCCATGCTCGAGACCAAGCAGGCCCACCCCGCCGCCGGCGCCAACTGCGCCTGGGTGCCCTCGCCCACCGCCGCCACCCTGCACGCGCTGCACTATCACCAGATCGACGTCGCCGCGGTGCAGGCCGAGCTTGCCGCCAACGGCCCGCGCGCCCGGCTCGAACAGCTCCTCGAGATCCCGCTCGGCGACCCCGCCGACTGGACCCCGGAGCAGATCCAGCAGGAGCTCGACAACAACTGCCAGGGCATCCTCGGCTATGTGGTGCGCTGGATCGACCAGGGCGTCGGCTGCTCCAAGGTGCCGGACATCACCGACGTCGGACTGATGGAGGACCGCGCCACCCTGCGCATCTCCAGTCAGCACCTGGCCAACTGGCTGCATCACGGGGTGGTCGATCGGGCCCAGGTGCGCGCCGCGCTCGAACGCATGGCCGCGGTGGTCGACGCCCAGAACGCCGCCGATCCCGACTACCGGCCGATGGCGCCCGATTTCGACGGCGTCGCCTTCACCGCCGCCTGCGAGCTGATCTTCGCCGGACGCGAGGCGCCCAGCGGCTACACCGAACCCACCCTCCATGCCATGCGCCGGCGCTTCAAGACGCAGCAGACCGCCGTCTGAACCCGCCCACCGCCCCGACCGCGCGTCGGGGCGGAACATCTCCAGCCCGCGCCTACACTAAGTCGGTACCGGTCCCGGTCCGCCACCCGCCGCGCGACCGGCGCGGGTCGCCCCAGCCTGGCCCGCGGGGAGGCGTCCATCAGGGAAGAGCCATCAGCGACAACGGGCGGCAGCCAACCACCACAGGAGCCAAGCCATGACCGCTACCCAGATCGCCGGTCGCGCGCTGGAGTTCGACAACAAGGGACACCTGGTGCACTTCGAGGACTGGGACCGCGAACTCGCCGAGGCCCTGGCCGAGGAGGAAGGACTGACCCTCGGCGAGTGCCACTGGAAGGTGATCGAATTTCTCCGCGCCTACTACGCGATGCACGAGATCCCGCCCTCGCCCAAGGTCGTGATCCGCAGCATCGGCAGCGAGGTCTCGGCCCACGTCCCCTGCACCCGCAAGCACCTCGAGGGGCTGTTCCCCGGCGGCGGCTGCAAGCAGGCCTGCCGGATCGCCGGACTGCCGCGCTACTATTGTCACTCCTGCTGACCCGATGAGCCGGGGCGCGCGACGCGCCCCGGCCCGAGCCGATGACCACACCCACCGACGCGAAGAAACCACGCCGCCGCCAGCTGTGGCGCTGGGCCCTCAACCTGCTGCTGTTCGTCGCCGCGCTCCAGGCGATCGACTGGTGGAAGACCCGGCCGCTGCCGAGCGGCGAGGCGCCACCGCTGCAGGGCATCGCCCTCGACGGCGAGAGACGCACGCTCGCCGACTATCGCGGCGCGCCGCTGCTGGTGCACTTCTGGGCGAGCTGGTGCCCGATCTGCCGGGTCAGCGAGGGCGCGATCGCCGCCGTCGCCGAGGACCACCAGGTACTGACGGTGGCGATGCAGTCAGGCAGCGACGCCGACATCGCCGCCTATCTCGACGCCCAGGGGCTCGATCTCGTGGTCATCCCCGACCCCGACGGGGCGATCGCCGCGCGCTGGGGCGTCGGCGCGGTGCCGACCAGCTTCGTGCTCGACGCCACGGGCGCCATCCACAGCTCGACCATGGGGCTGAGCACCGCCCCGGGGCTGCGCGCCCGACTGTGGGCGGCGGCGCAGGGCGCACCCGCGGCGGAGACTTTGCCGCCCCCCGCGGCTCGCCTATAATCGCCCGCATTAGCATTCATCGATATACCAGACCAGACACGGAGTGCAGCGATGCCGACCTACGACTACCGTTGTGACGCCAACGACCGGGTGATCGAAGTCAGCCACCGCATGAGCGAAACCCTCTCGACCTGGGGCGAGCTGTGCGCGCGCGCCGGCATCGAGCCCGGCGACACCGCGCCCGAGGCGCCGGTACACCGTCTCGCCACCGGCGGCAACCTGGTGACCAGCAGCAGCCTCGGCAGCGGCACCGCCCCGAGCTGCTGCCCCAGCGCCGGCGGCTGCTGCAGCAACGGCATGTGCGGGCTCTGAGCCGCGCCACGGCGCCGGGCGCTCAGCGTCCGCGCGCCACCAGCCACCCGGCGAGCAGGATCGCCCCGCCCCCCAGCAGTTCACGCCAGCCCAGCGCCTCGCCGGCCAGCCAGGCCGCGGACGCCACCCCCACCACCAGCTCGAGCAGCAGCACCAGCGCCGACAGCGCCAACGGCAGGCGCGCCATGCCGTACTGCAGCGCGGCCATCATCAGCCCCACCCATAGCGCGCCAATCAACAGCGCGACCAACACCGGCACGAGCGCCGAGGGCGGCGGGGTCCCCAGCACCAGCGCCAACCCCACCGCCAGCGGCGGCGCCAGCGCCCAGGCGGCGAGGTTGCGCACCGCCGCCGGCAGCGCGCGCGCGGCGCGCACCTGCACCGTGGTCAGCGCGAAACCGACCCCGGCGACCAAGCCGAGGGCGGCCCCCCGCCCGGCATCGTCCTCGGCGAGCGCGGCACCGCCGAGCAGCGTCCACACCCCGAGCAGCGCCACCACCAGCGCCGCCAGGGTGCGGCGCCTCGGGCGCTCGCCGAGCAGCGCCCAACCGAGCAGCAGGGTCCACAGCGGGGCGAGATAGAAGAGGATCAGCACCGGCGCCACCGCGCCCTCGAGCACCCCGAGGCTGACGGCGAGCACCGAGCCCGCGGCGCTCGCGCCGATGCCGAGCAGCCGCCAGGGCGCGCGCCGCGCCACCGCCAGCTGATCGCGGGCGAACCACAGCCCGACCAGCGCCGCGCCGCCGTAGAACAGTGCCACCGCCCAGGGCCCGTCGACCCCGGCGCCAGCCACCAGCCGCAGCGGCAGCCAGTAGAGCCCGCACAGGGTGGCGCCGAGGATCAGCGCGAGCAGCGCCCGGCGCCGTTCAGCGATGACGGGGGCGGCGGCCGGCATCAGGCGTGCGGCAGGTCTCGCGGCAACCCGACCCCGGTCTGGGGCAGACCCTCGCCGAGGGTCACCGGCAACGAGAAGCGCTCGCCACCGCGCACCACCTCGAGTTCGATGCGATTGCCCGGGGCATAGTTGTCGAGCACGTCGAGCAGGTCATCGAGCGAGCGCACCCGCCGCCCGGCGGCGGCGACGATGAGATCGGCGGCGACCAGCTCGCCCTCGCGCGAGATCAGCGCCGAGCGCAGCCCGGCGGTGGCCGCCGGCGAGCCGGGGTCGACCTTGAGCACCACCACGCCGGCGGTGCCGAGCAGCGCGCCGACGCGCTCGCTGAGGGCGCGGTTGGTGACCACCCCCAGGGTCGGGCGCAGATAGCGCCCCTGGGCGATGAGCCGCGGCACCACCCGGTTGATGGTATCGACCGGGACGGCGAAGCCGATCCCGGCGAAGCTGCCCGAGGGGCTGAAGATCGCGGTGTTCATGCCGATCAGACGCCCGGCGCTGTCGATCAGCGGGCCGCCGGAGTTGCCGGGGTTGATCGCCGCATCGGTCTGGATGAGGTGATCGATGGTGCGCCCGTCGTCGCCCGGGATGCTGCGATCGAGCGCCGAGATCACCCCGGCGGTGAGGGTGTAGTCGAGCCCGAAGGGGTTGCCGATGGCGAACACCTTCTGCCCCACCCGCAGGTCGTGACTGCTGCCGAGCGAGAGCGGCGGCGGACCGGCGATCGAGGTGGCGATGCGCAGCACGGCGATGTCGTGCTCGGGGCTGACCCCCACCAGCCGCGCGGCATAGGTGCGCTGATTGGAGAGACGGACATAGGCCGCCTCGATGTCGGCGACCACGTGATAGTTGGTCACCACATGCCCGGCGCGGTCCCAGACGAAGCCCGAGCCGGTACCGCGCGGCACCTCGAGCACGTTGCGGGTGAGCAGGTCGAGCACCCGCGCCGAGGTGGTGATATAGACCACCGAGGGGTTGGCGCGCTCGAAGATCGCGATGGTGGTGCGCTCGTCGGCGGCGAGTTCGCCGCGCGCCTCGATCTCGCGCGGCTCGGCGTAGTGGGCGAAGATCAGGTCCTCGACCCAGGGGCGCAGAAACAGCGCCACCAGGAAGAAGACCACGAACCAGAAGAGAAAGCGGGAGAGCGCGAAGGCGTGCATGGCGATGGCCGGCCGGTTGCTTCGGTCAGCAATTGTATACCGCAGCCGCTCGCCGGTGGCCTCTCGGCCTCAGGCCGGGCTCGGCGGACCATCCTCGACGCCGCGCCGCGGCCAGGAGGAGAGGATCGCCTTGACCAGGGTCGCCAGCGGGATGGCGAAGAACACCCCCCAGAAACCCCACAGCCCGCCGAACACCAGGATGGCGACGATGATCGCCACCGGGTGCAGGTTGACCACCTCGGAGAACAGCAGCGGCACCAGCACGTTGCCGTCGAGCGCCTGGATGATGAAATAGGCCACCGTCAGCCAGGCGAAGGACGGTCCCCAGCCCCACTGGAACCAGGCCACCAGCAGTACCGGCACGGTGACCACCGAGGCGCCGATGTAGGGGATGATCACCGACAGCCCCACCAGCAGCGAGAGCAGCATCGCGTAGTTCAGGCCGAAGGCGTAGAAGGTGGCATAGCTCACCCCCCAGACCACCAGGATCTCCCACACCTTGCCGCGCACATAGTTGGAGATCTCGCGATCGACGTCCTTCCACACGTGCCCGGCGATGCCGCGATGACGCGGCAGCAGACGACGGAACCAGTCGAGGATCAGGTCCTTGTCCTTGAGGAAGAAGAACACCAGCAGCGGCATCAGGATCAGATAGACCATCACCGTGATCACCCCGACCACGCTCGCCAGCGACCACGACAGCACCTGCTGGCCGAAGGAGATGACCTCGGAGCGGATCGCCGCGATCAGCTCCTCGACCTGCTCGACGGTGACCAGCTCGGGGTACTGCTGCGGCAGCGCCAGCAGCGCGTCGGTGCCCTCGGCGATCATCGAGGGCAGCTGCTGGACCAGCTCGGTGATCTGGCGCGAGACCAGCGGCATCACCCCGAACAGCACCAGGGCGACGAAGGCGATGAACAGCAGGTAGACCACCAGCACGGCGGGCAGGCGCGGCATGCCGCGGCGCTCGAAATAGCCGGCGAGCCCCTCGAGCAGATAGGCGATGACGATGCTCGCGAGCACCGGCGCGAGCGCGTCGCCGAGGAAGAAGACCACGGCGAAGACCACCAGCAGCAGCAGCGCGAGAAACACCACCTGAGGGTCGGAGAAATGACGACGGAACCAGTCGGTGATGATGTTCATGGGTCGGGGGCTCAATCCTGCACGGGCTCACTGGCCCGCAGTTGCTGATAGTAACGCTCGAACAGGGCCTCCAGGTCGTCGATCACCGCCGGCGCCGGGCGCCCCTGCAGCACGTGCTCGGACATCAGCGCCGAGGTCTCCTCGAGCATGGCCGCGCGATCGAGCATGGGATAGCCGCGCGACAGCCGCTTGATCGCCGCCACCACGCTCTCGCCCTCGGGGCGCGGCTCGGGGGCGGGTTCGGGCTCGAGGACGGCCGTCTCGTCGAGGCGAGCGGCGCGATCGGCCAGGAACTCGGCGAAGGCGAGCAGGGTCTCGCGCTCGGCGGCGGGCAGCGCACGGAACAGTCGCAGCAGCCGGGTGGCGGGTGCGGAGCGCGGGGTGATCGGCGTCAGCATACACGCGCGCCCCGCCCGGAGCACCGTCGCGCGCACCGCGCCGGCTCGCTCGACGCGGCACGGCGGACGTGGAGCAGAGTCATGATTCGTCCTGGGACTGATAGTGGACCTGGAAGTAGGTGCGCGCGAAGTCGAACAGCTCATCCACCACGCGCAGCCGGAACTTCTGTTTCTGGTGCACGAATGAGAACGGACGATAGAGCGGGGGGTCAAGCGGAACGGCCGCCAGGGTGCCGAGCTTGAGCTCCTTGGCGATGGTGGCGCTGGAGAGCACCGAGACCCCCATCCCGACCTCGACCGCACCCTTCACCGCCTCCGGGCTGCCCAGCTCCAGCACCACCTTGAGCGCCTCGAGACAGAAGCCCTGTTCGCGCAGGTACTCGCGGATCACGTTGCGCGTCCCCGAACCCTCCTCGCGACAGATAAACGGATGTTCGAGCAGGCGCTCGAAGGGGACCGCCTCGAGCGCGGCGAGCGGGTGTCCCGGGGGCATGATCGCCACCAGGCGATCGCGCTGACAGGACTCGACGACCAGATTCTTGTTGCCCACCGGGGCCTCGACGATACCGAGATCGATGGCGTTGGTCTCGACCAGCGAGACCACGGTGTCGGTGTTGGCGACCTTGAGCTGGATGGAGACGTCGGGATAACGCGCCTTGAACTCGCCGAGCAAGGGGGGCAGCAGATACTCGGCGATGGTGGTGCTGGCGCCGATGGTGAGGGTGCCGCTGACCTCGCCGGTGATCTCGCGCACCGCATTCTCCATCTCGGCATAGAGCTCGAAGATGCGGTCGGCGGCCTCGAAGACCACCCGCCCGGCGTCGGTCAGGCTGATGCGGTTATGGGTACGATCGAACAACCGGGTGTCGAACTGCTCCTCGAGCTGACGCACCTGAAAGGTGACCGCCGGCTGGGTCATGTGCAAGGCCTCGGCTGCCTTGGTGAAACTCAACAAGCGTGCAACCGTATGGAACACCTGGAGTCTGCGATCCGCCATCTCGATCCGGGCCTGATCCGATTTGCCTGAATAAAAAATGCTTATATCACAATGAGCTGATATCCACACCCCCGAGATCAGCCATTCCGCCCGAACGGCGCCACCGTACACCCTTGGTATTCGGGCAGCGCACGCACCGCTGATTCCCTCAATCCATGGGTGGATTAGCGTCAGCGCTTCGCATACAGTTGTGCGCCGCCGCCCGGGAGTAACAGAACGGCAACATGGCGCAACCCGTATCCCGTCCGTGCGCCCGCTGCATGTCGGCGGTTCTCGCGAACCCGCTGCTGTTTCGCCCGACCGGCTCCGCGGTCGAGAAGACCGTCCCGAGACGGCACCGACACGGTCACCGGCCAACAGAGATCATCGTCGATTCGACCTCATCCAGAGACAGCAAGCACAGAGGGATATCCATGTTCCAACGCCAGCTCCCCCATGCGGTCGCCCTGACCGCAGCCGTCGGCGCATTCGCCGTCCAGGCCCCGGCACAGGCCGCCGGCTTCGCCCTGCCCGAGGCATCGATCGCCGGTCTCGGTACCGCCAACGCCATGGTCGCCAACCCCGACGAGACCGGCGCCTTCGCCTACAACCCGGCGGCGATCGCCTTCCATGACAACTCCAGCATCGCCGTCGGCGGGCTGCTGATCAGCCCGTCCTTCTCGGTGCGTACCGCCAGCGGCGAGCACGAGAGCCAGGGCGCCGACTGGCTCGCCACCCCGCAGATGCAGATCGCCGCACGGATCAACGAGCGCTGGAGCCTCGGACTCGGGGTGAGTGCACCCTTCGGGCTCGAGACCCGCTGGGAGGACGGCACCTTCCCGGCGGTCAGCGGCACCCGCACCCTCGCCGTCCCGGCACCGCTCGACCCCGAGGTTCCGCTCGGCCAGCCGACCGCGAGCAAGCTCGAGGTGATCCAGATCGCCCCGACGGTGGCCTACCGGGTCAACGACGCGCTCAGCGTCTCGGCCGGACTCGATCTCTACTGGGGCAAGAGCGCCAAGCTCAACTCCACCGCCGGACAGCTCAGCGGCGACGGCGCCGGGGTCGGCTTCAACCTCAGCGCGCTCTACGTCCAGGGCCCCTGGAGCCTGGGCGCCTCCTTCCACTCCGCCTCCAGCGTCGGTCTCGACGGTCACTATGTCGCCAACAGCCAGACCCTGGTCGCGATCGGCGCAGCCGAGCAGAGCCAGGCGGCCAAGATCGACTTCGACCTGCCCTGGCGCCTGCAGCTCGGCGTGCGCTATGAGTTCAACCCGCAGCTCGCCGTCGAGTTCGACTGGACCCGCACCGGCTGGACCGAGTTCGACACCCTGGAGATCAAGGGCCGCACCACCGGCGATCTGATCTTCGCCGACACCAACGGCTGGACCGACACCAACGCCTACCGTCTCGGCGTGACCTATCAGCTGCGTCCCGACACCCAGTTGCGCTTCGGCTACGCCTTCGACGAGACCGGACAGGGCGACGACCACTTCAGCGCCCGTGTGCCGGACAACGATCGTCATCTGTTCAGCATCGGCGTGGCGCACAGCCTCGACCGCGGCCTCTCGCTCGAGGCCGGCTACATGTACGTGATGGCCGAGGATCGCAACTATCGCAGCAACACCGCCTACAGCGGCCACGGCGTCAACGGTACCGATGCCCTCGACGGCGACTACGAGATGGATGCCCACATCTTCGGTCTCGAGCTGGTCAAGGTCTTCTAGGAGCGTCAGGAGCCGGGCGCGGGGACCGATCGTCGGCCCGCGCCGGAAACGAAAAACGCCGCCCGTGCGGGCGGCGTTCGAAGACAGCGGCAAGGGTTCGCCGAGTCAGATATAAAGACAGATATCGCTTTCGCCGGCGAACTCGAAGAAGGACGTGGCCCCCGCGTACTCGACCCCATCGATGAAGTCATCGGTGTCCATGTCGAAGAGATCGACGGTCATCTGACAGGCAACCAGCTTGACCTCGGCCTCGAGACAGAGTTCGCGCAGCTCCTCGATGCTCGCCACGCCCTTGCTCTGCATCTTCTTCTTCATCATCGCGGTCATCATGCCCTGCATACCGGGCAGCGCCAGCCCCAGCACCGGGAACCACTTGTCCATGCCCAGCGGCATCGGCATCCCCGGGTTGCCCAGCGGCGTGACCTCGAGCTTCGGCTCCTTTTTCAACAGCTGCAGCCCGTAGAAGGTGCAGAAGATCTGGGTCTCGTAGCCCAGTGCCGCCGCGGTGGACGCCAGGATGAAGGGCGGATAGGCCCAATCGAGCGAACCCTTGGTGGCGATGATCGCCAACTTCTTGTCTTCCATTCAGTCCTCCTCGTGGGTCACATCGAGGCGCGCGTGCGTCGCGCGCGATACAGCCGGCGTCGAAACCGTCAGGACTTCTTGATCAGGAAGTGGAACTTGCCACCATCCTCCTTGGATTCCATCAGCTCATTGCCGGTCTGCTTGGCAAAGGCGTCGAAGTCGCGCACCGAGCCCGGATCGGTCGCCACCACATGGAGTACCTGACCGGCACTCATCGCGTTCAGGGTCTTCTTGGCGCGCAGGATCGGCAACGGGCAGTTGAGGCCGCTCGCGTCCAGTTCTTGGTCGAAGTCTGCCATCGGGTACCTCCGGTTCAGGGGCTGGTGGGTGAAAGAACGGGTGTGAATCCGAGGGTTCGGCGTCATAGGCGAACCCCAATTAAAAAGGCAACATATCAGGTTGATGAGTCAACCGTTTCCTGATCAGCAAAGCCCTGACGCCAGCTTCATGCAGGTGGCGCGACCGGATAACCGTGGCGTGCCCAGGCAATGATCCCGCCACGCAGATTGATGACGCGGTCATAGCCCTGCTGCTGCATGTAGGCACAGGCCTGATAGGAACGCGCACCACTGCGGCAGTAGAGCACGATATCGCGATCGCGCGGCAGTTCGGCGAGACGCAGCGGGATCAGGTGCATCGGCAATTGCATCGCATCGGGAATCATGCCCTGTGCCATTTCGGCGGGCGTGCGGATGTCGACCAGTAACTGATCCGCTCCATCGCTGATGCGTTGCTGTAATGATTCGGAGTCGATCTCGTTGATCACCGGGGCTTCTACCACAATTCTAAGTATTTAAGTATATTAATGACTTTTGACAACCAACTCAATGACGCTGTGGGGCCTAAACCCCTGAGATGACCATGGAACTTCTCCCCATCTTTCTCGACATGCAGGGGCAGCCCTGTCTGGTGGTCGGCGGCGGCACCACGGCGGCACGCAAGGCCGGCAACCTGCTGCGCGCGGGCGCCGAGCTCACCCTGATCTCCCCGACCCTGAGCGATGAACTCGCCGAGCTGGCCGAGAGCGGCCGACTGCGCCATCTCGCGCGCTGCTTCGCGCCCGAGGACATCCCCGGCAACCGGCTGGTGATCGCCGCCACCGATGACCGCGACACCAATCATCGCATCGCCGAGATCGCCAAGGGACACGGCATCCCGGTCAACGTGGTCGACGACCCCGAGGCCTGCAGCTTCCTGCTGCCCTCGATCGTCGATCGCTCGCCGGTGGTGATCGCCGTCTCCACCGGGCGCGCCTCGCCGGTGCTCGCCCGATTGCTGCGTACCCGGCTCGAGGGGCTGATCCCGGCCGGCTACGGGCGGCTCGCCGAACTCTGTCGCCGCTACCGCACGCCGGTCAAGCAACGTTTCGACGACGCCCGCGACCGACGCCGGTTCTGGGACCGGGTGCTGCTCGGCGGGGTCGCCGAGCGTATCTTCGCCGGCCAGCAGGACGCCGCCGAGCGACTGATCCGCCAGGAGCTCGACGCCGACCCCGAGCACAGCGAGCTGGGCGAGGTCTATCTGGTCGGCGCCGGTCCCGGCGACCCCGATCTGCTCACCTTCCGCGCGCTGCGGCTGATGCAGCAGGCCGACGTGGTGGTCTACGACCGTCTGGTCTCCACCCCGATCCTGGAGATGACCCGCCGCGACGCGCGCCGCATCTATGTCGGCAAGCAGCGCAACCATCACGCCATGCGTCAGGAGGAGATCAACCGGCTGCTCGCCGAGCTGGCCAAGGACGGGCACCGGGTGCTGCGTCTCAAGGGTGGTGATCCCTTCATCTTCGGGCGCGGCGGCGAGGAGATCGACACCCTCGCCGCCGAGGGCGTGCCCTTCCAGGTCATCCCCGGGATCACCGCCGCCTCCGGCTGCGCCTGCTACAGCGGCATCCCGCTGACCCACAGAGACTACGCGCAATCGGTGACCTTCGTCACCGGGCATCTCAAGGACGGCACCATCGACCTCAACTGGCCGGCGCTCGCCCAGCCCAACCAGACGGTAGTCTTCTACATGGGGTTGGCGGGGCTGCCGGTGATCGTCGAGCGACTGCGCGAGCACGGCGTGGCGGGCGACATGCCGGTGGCGCTGGTGCAACAGGGCACCACCCACATGCACCGGGTCTATGCCGGCACGCTCTCGACCATCGTCGAGCAGCTCGCCGCCGATCCGCCGGAGCCGCCGACGCTGATCATCGTCGGCGAGGTGGTGCGCCTCCATGACAAGCTCGGCTGGTTCGAACCGCCCGAGACCGCCGCCCCGGCCACCAGCGCGCCGATCCCCTGAGCGTTCGCGCACCGAGCCACGCCAGCGGGCGCGGCTCGACGGCCTGATCGTCTCGGGTTCGGCGAGCGCCGCCGCTCGCACCCCAGCGGCGCCAGCACAACGACTGAGGCCGCAGCCGGGTCAGCCCCCGAACAGCGCCTTCAACCGCGCCCGCGACGACTTCGCGCGAAACGCCCCGAAGACCTCGTCGAAGGCGGCGCGATCGTCGCGCTGCTGCGCCAGCAACTGGCCGACCAGGGCGCCGATGGCGAGCAGGGTGTCGCTGTCGGCCTCGCCCGCCTCGAACATCCGTCGCGCCAACAGGCGCAGACGCTCGGCCTGCACCGCCCGATCCTGGAAACCGCCGAGGTTGTCAAGGAGGTCCTTGGTCTGACGGATCGCCTTGCGGATCTCGCGACGCGGATAGAGGCTGTGGAAGAACTCCATCATGTAACGCAGCTTCTTGCAGCGCTTGCGCAGCGCGTGCAGCGCCTCCGGCGGTGAGTCCGCGCCGATCGCCGCGCCCTCGCGCAACACCTGGCGCGCCAGCCGCCGCAGCCGGGCGTCGACCACCGCCTTGACCGGGCGCCGCGCGGCGGGACCCAGCGCCTCGGGCGCGAGCGGGGTGTCGAGGAAGTCGTGCCAGTCGGCGAGCAGACGCGCGCACGTCTCGCCGCCGAGTTCGTCGGCCAGCGCCCGCTGCGCCGCGGCGTGATCGGCGTGCAGACGCTCACCCAGGGGATCGAGGGCGCCGCGCAGCGCCTCGGGCAGCCCGGCACGCTGGTGCGCGAACTGCTCGAGCTGGACGTCGAGATCGCGCACCGGCCCGGTGACCCGCTGCAGCCAGGCAAACCCCTCGCGAAAAGGCCGCAGCCGCGTCTCCGGGAAGATCGCCCCGAACTGACCGAGCGCCGAGCGGGTGCGCCGGGTCGCCACCCGCAGATCATGGAGGAACTCGGGATCGATCGCCTCGCGCGCGCCCTCGACATTGGCCTCGAGCGTCCCGAGCAGCTCGCGCAGCACCGCGCGCGCGGCCTCTTCGGCACGGGTCTCGGGAGCGATGTCGAGATCGAGCTTGGAGGAATAATCGCCCGGATAGCGTCCGATCGCCGCGAGCGCCTCGACCACCACCGAGACCCTGGCCGGGCGCAGCGCGAGCGTCCGTTCGAGCCCGTCGATCAGACGCTCGCGCTGGCGCCGCGCGCCCTGACCGGGCAGCACCCGCAACCGCGGCGCCAAGGCCCCCGCCGCCGCGCCGTTCGGGTCGCGATACCGCGTGCGCTCGATGGCGAACCTGAGCAGGGTATGATCGTCATCGCCCAGCACGCGATGGATCTCGGCCCGGGTGTCGAGCTGTATCAGCGGCAACAGACGACGCACCCCGCAGCAACCGAGCAGCCGCTCGCGCAGCGCCCCCGCCGGGAGATGCGCCGGGAAGTCCGGTGGCGCGTCGAGCTCGAGCACCAGCTGGCGCTCGCGCGGATCGAGCGGCAGGCGGATCAGGTGCCAGCGTGGGCCGCGCCCCTGACAGGCGAGCATGGCGCCGTCGCCATGGACCGCCCAATCGAAGGTGTCGTAATGGATTCGTCGGGTCGATTCGGTCGAGGACGGCGCCAGCCGCCCCTGCCCCCGGACCCAGGTCTCGAGACGTGCGAGCGAGACATCCGCGGGCAACAGATAGTCATCAGATTCCGATTCGCGCATGAACAGCTCCTGCAGACGGCACCGGCCCCGATTGACACAGCAACCGCTGGCGCGAGGCGTGCATTCAACGGGGTGTCGGTGTCATTATGGAAAATTTTCCGGGCAAGGGTGTGCCGGTCCGGCCCGCAGAATCGGAATCGTCACCATTTTGGGCTAGGGTCAATGGAACCGGCGGCGCGGCGACGCGCCCTAAATCCATCGACCTCATCCCGAAATCCATACAAGGACATCGCATCATGAGCAAGCTCGATCAACTGCGCTCCATGACCACCGTGGTCGCGGACACCGGCGACTTCGAGTCGATCGTCGAGTACCGCCCCCAGGACGCCACCACCAACCCCTCGCTGATCTACAAGGCGGCGCAGATGCCGCAGTACCGCGAGCTGGTGGAGGACGCGCTCGATTTCGGCCAGACCAAGGGCGAGGGCGAGGAACGCACCCGCTGGACCATGGACAAGCTGGCGGTGAACTTCGGCACCGAGATCCTCAAGATCGTCCCCGGCCGGGTCTCCACCGAGATCGACGCGCGACTGTCGTTCGACACCGAGGCCACGGTGCGTCGTGCCGAGGGCCTGGTCGAGCTCTACGAGGCCGCCGGCGTCGATCCGCGCGAACGGGTGCTGTTCAAGATCGCCTCGACCTGGGAGGGCATCCGCGCCGCCGAGCGACTCGAGCGCCAGGGCATCCACTGCAATCTAACCCTTTTGTTCAGCTTCGCCCAGGCGGTGGCCTGCGCCGAGGCCGGGGTCACCCTGATCTCGCCCTTCGTCGGTCGCATCCTCGACTGGTACAAGAACGCCGAGAACGTCGCCGGCTACCCCGCCGACGAGGACCCGGGCGTGTGCTCGGTCACCCGTATCTACAACTACTACAAGCGTCACGGCTACGAGACCGCGGTGATGGGCGCGAGCTTCCGCAATCTCGACGAGATCCTCGAGCTTGCCGGCTGCGACCTGCTGACCATCTCCCCGGCGCTGCTCGGCGAGCTGGCCTCGACCGACGGCGAGGTCTGCCGCCGACTCGACCCCGAGCGTGCCCAGGGCATGGAGATCGAACGGGTCAGCTTCGACGAGACCAGCTTCCGCTGGGCGCTCAACGAGGATGCCATGGCCACCGAGAAGCTCGCCGAGGGCATCCGACTGTTCGCCGCCGACACCCGCAAGCTCGAGCAGTTCACCCGCGAGGTCTGTCAACATTGCTGACACCACACCAGCCCCGTAAGCGCTTCGGGCAGAACTTCCTCCACGACCAGGGCGTGATCGCCCGTATCCATGCCGCCATCGCCGCGCGCCCCGGCGAACGCCTGGTCGAGATCGGTCCCGGCCAGGGGGCGATCACCGCCGGACTGCTCGAGGCCGTGGGGGAGCTCGACGTGGTCGAACTCGATCGCGACCTGATCGAGCCGCTGCGCGCGCGACTCGGCGGGCGCGGCACCCTGCGCATCCACAATGTCGACGCGCTGAAGTTCGACCTCTGCGCGCTGCGCCAGGGGCCGGAGGAGCGGGTGCGGGTGGTCGGCAACCTGCCCTACAACATCTCCACACCGCTGCTGTTCCACTTTCTCGCCCAGTCGCACTGTCTCGCCGACCTGCACCTGATGCTGCAGAAGGAGGTGGTCGATCGCATGGTCGCCGAGCCCGGCAGCAAGATCTATGGCCGGCTCTCGGTGATGGTGCAGACCCAGTGCCGGGCGCGCAGCCTGTTGCGCATCGGGCCCGGCGCCTTCACTCCAGCCCCCAAGGTCGACTCGGCCGTGGTACGTCTGGAGCCGGTCGCGGACCTGTATCCGCTCGCCGATCCCGAACGCCACGCCCGGATCGTCGCCGCCGCCTTCGGCCAGCGACGCAAGACCCTGCGCAACAGCCTCTCCGGGCTGGTCACGCCCGAGCAGTTCGAGCGCGCCGAGATCGATCCGATGCGCCGCGCCGAGACCCTCTCGGTGACCGAATACGCCACCCTGGCCAATGCCGCGACTTGCCAAGACGGACAAAAAACAGAAAACTAAAGGGTTTTTCGAGCAGCGACGCGAAACGAGGTACCGACATGCCGGAGGAGCGACTGGACGACAGCGATGACGTGATCGAGGCCGAGGCGGAGACATCCTCCGGACTCGAGACCGTCACGCTGGCGCGCGCCAACGACGTCCTGCCGACCGAGCTGCCCCTGCTCCCGGTCGCCGCCCGCCCCTTCTTCCCCGCCCAGGCGGTGCCGCTGACGATGAGCGCCGAGCACTGGGCGCCGACGCTGCAGCGGGTGGCCGACAGCGAGCACAAGATCCTCGGCGTGGTGCTGGTCGGGGTCGAGCGTTCCGAGGACGCCACCGCCGATGACTTCTACGCCATCGGTACCGCCTGCCGGGTGCACCGCATCCATCACCAGGACGGCCAGCTGCAGGTGCTCGTCGAGTGCCTGCAGCGCTTCCGCCTCGCCGGCTGGCTCGCGCGCGAGGCGCCGTTCAGCGCCCGGGTCGAGTATCTGCCCGAGCCCGACGGCGGTCCCGACAGCGAGGTCAAGGCCTATGCCATGGCGGTGATCAACACCATCAAGGAGTTGCTCCCGCTCAATCCGCTCTATGTCGAGGAGCTGCGCATGTTCCTCGACCGCTTTGGCCCCGATGATCCATCGCGACTGGCCGACTTCGCCGCCAGCCTCACCACCTCCAGCGCCGAGCAGCTCCAGGAGGTGCTCGAGACCCTGCCGCTGCTGCCGCGCATGGAGAAGGTGCTGGCGCTGCTCAACACCGAGCTCGAACTGGCGCGCGCGCAGCAGAAGATCCGCCGCAGCGTCGAGGAGAAGATGCAGAAGCATCAGCGCGAGTTCTTCCTCCGCGAGCAGCTCAAGGCGATCCAGAAGGAGCTGGGCATCGCCAAGGACGACCGCACCGCCGAGATCGATCGTATCGAGGCGCGCATCGCCGAGCTCGATCTCACCGAGCAGGCGGCCAAGCGTGTCGAGGAGGAACTCGACAAGCTGCGCATCCTCGAGACCGGCTCGCCGGAGTACGCCGTCACCCGCAACTATCTCGACTGGGTGAGCCTGCTGCCCTGGGGCCGTCACTCCACCGACAAGCTCGACCTCAAGCGCGCACGGCGCATCCTCGACCGCGACCACTACGGGCTCGAGGACGTCAAGCGGCGCATCCTCGAGTTCCTCGCCGTCGGCATCCATCGCGGCGAGATCGCCGGCTCGATCATCCTCCTGGTCGGCCCGCCCGGGGTCGGCAAGACCTCGATCGGGCGCTCCATCGCCGATGCGCTGGGGCGACGTTTCTATCGCTTCTCGGTCGGCGGCATCCGCGACGAGGCCGAGATCAAGGGCCACCGGCGCACCTATATCGGCGCCATGCCCGGCAAGTTCGTGCAGGCGATGAAGGATGCCGGTACCGCCAATCCGGTGATCCTGCTCGACGAGATCGACAAGATCGGCGCCTCCTACCACGGCGACCCGGCCTCGGCGCTGCTCGAGGTGCTCGACCCGGAGCAGAACGGCGACTTCCTCGATCACTATCTCGACCTGCGCTTCGACCTCTCCAAGGTGCTGTTCGTGTGCACCGCCAACCAGCTCGACACCATCCCCGGTCCGCTGCTCGACCGTATGGAGGTGATCCAGCTCTCGGGCTACATCGCCGAGGAGAAGCTGCAGATCGCGCGCAAGTACCTGCTGCCGCGCCAGATCGAACGTGCCGGTCTGGAGAAGGGTGCGGTCAAGCTCGACACCCGCACCCTGCGCGCGCTGATCGAGGGCTATGCCCGCGACGCCGGGGTGCGCCGGCTCGAGAAACAGCTCGGCAAGATCGTGCGCAAGGTCGCCGTCGAGCTGCTCGAGGACGCCGAGGCCCCGGTCGCGGTCGGTCGCGACCAGCTCCAGGGCTATCTCGGCAGTCCGGTGTTCCGCGACGAGCGCAAGCTCTCCGGACCGGGCGTGGTCACCGGGCTGGCGTGGACGGCGATGGGCGGCGCCACCCTGTCGATCGAGGCGGCGCGCACCCACGGCTTCAATCGCGGCTTCAAGCTCACCGGCCAGCTCGGCGAGGTGATGAAGGAGTCGGCCGAGATCGCCTACGGCTTCCTGGTCGGCAACGCCGAGCGCTTCGGCGTCGACCCGGCGTTCTTCGAGCAGTCCTTCATCCATCTGCACGTCCCCGCCGGTGCCACCCCCAAGGACGGCCCCTCGGCCGGCATCACCATCGCCAGCGCGCTGCTCTCGCTGGCACGCGACGAGCCGGTACGGCGCATCGCCATGACCGGCGAGATCACCCTCACCGGCGAGGTCTTCCCGGTCGGCGGCATCCGCGAGAAGCTGATCGCCGCGCGCCGTGCCGGGATCAAGGAGATCGTGCTCCCGGCCGACAACCGCGGCGAGTTCGACGAGGTCCCGGAGCATGTGCGCAAGGGCCTGACGGTGCACTTCGCCTCGCGTTTCGACGACCTGCTGGCGCTGCTCTTCGAGCCGTCGACCAAGCGGCGCGGCACGCGCCGGGGCACGCGTCGCTGATGCCGCTCCAGACCATCGAGCGGCGCCTGGTCCGCGCGCTCGTCGCCGGCTGCGGTGACGGGCGTCCGAGCGACGCCCCGGCGCTCCGTCCACCCTGCCACGACTGACCCCATCCGGAAGACGCTGAGGGACTCCTTCAGGGATGAACTCAGCGTGGCCAGGAGCCGTCCCCGTGCCACCGCGCGACTCGGGACGACAGCCGCCCATCTCAGTGTCTTCCCGGCGCGCTCCCCGATCCGCCCGCCATACCGACGGCCCCGGGTCCCCCCGCAGCAAACGCGCCCGATCCCGTGAGACCACCATCTCGCACCACGATCGCACGCCCGTCCCGGCCCGATCCCGGCCAGCGGCGGCGTCACCATCATCCGACATTGCAGAGGGCATCGATCATGCGCCAGACGCATACCGCCTATATCGACGGTCGTCCGACCCCGCGCCGCGACGACCAGGCCAGCTTCGCGACCATCAACCCAGCCGACGGCTCGGTGCTCGCCGAGGTCCAGTCCTCCGACGCCGCCGAGATCGAAGCCGCGGTGGCCGGCGCCCGCGCCGGTCAACGCATCTGGGCCGGCTACACCGCCGTCGAGCGCGCCCGGGTGCTGCAGCGCGCCGTGGCGCTGCTGCGCGAGCGCAACGACGCGCTCGCCGAACTCGAGACCCGCGACACCGGCAAGCCGCTCTCCGAGACCCTGGCCGTCGACATCGTCACCGGCGCCGACGTGCTCGAGTACTACGCCGGGCTGGCCGCCGCCATCGAGGGCACGCAGATCCCGCTGCGCGAGACCAGCTTCGTCTATACCCGGCGCGAACCGCTCGGCGTGGTCGCCGGCATCGGCGCCTGGAACTATCCGATCCAGATCGCGCTGTGGAAGTCCGCCCCGGCGCTGGCCGCGGGCAACGCCATGGTGTTCAAGCCGAGCGAGGTCACCCCGCTGAGCGCGCTCGAGCTGGCGGCGATCTATACCGAGGCGGGACTGCCCGAGGGGGTGTTCAACGTCGTCCAGGGCGACGGCGCGGTGGGCGCCATGCTCACCGCCCATCCGGGCATCGACAAGGTCTCCTTCACCGGCGGCGTCGACACCGGCAAGCGGGTCGCGGCGGCGGCCACCGGCTCCACGCTCAAGGAGGTCACCATGGAGCTCGGCGGCAAGTCGCCGCTGATCGTCGGCGAGGACGCCGACCTCGCGCTCGCCGCCGACGTGGCGATGATGGCCAACTTCTACAGCTCCGGTCAGGTCTGCACCAACGGCACCCGGGTGTTCGTGCCGACGGCGCGCCTGGCCGAGTTCGAGGCGGCGGTGCTCGAGCGCGTCGCACGCATCCGCGTCGGCGACCCGCTCGACCCCGAGACCAACTTCGGCCCGCTGGTCGGTTTCGAGCACATGGCCCAGGTGCTCGATCATATCGACGCCGGCAAGCGCGAGGGCGCGCGGCTGCTGTGTGGCGGCGAACGGCTCACCACCGGCGCGCTGGGAGACGGCGCCTATGTCGCGCCGACGGTGTTCAGCGACTGTCGCGACGACATGCGCATCGTCCGCGAGGAGATCTTCGGCCCGGTGATGAGCATCCTCGGCTACGCCACCGAGGACGAGGCCGTCGCCCGCGCCAACGCCACCGACTACGGCCTGGCCGCCGGCGTGGTCACCCCCGACCTCAAGCGCGCCCATCGTCTGATCCACCGTCTCGAGGCCGGCATCTGCTGGATCAACACCTGGGGCGAGTCGCCGGCACAGATGCCGGTGGGCGGCTACAAGCACTCCGGCATCGGTCGCGAGAACGGTATCGAGACCCTGATGCACTACACCCGCACCAAATCCGTCCAGGTCGAACTCGACACCTTCGAGTCGGTGTTCTGACCTGCGCCCGGGCGGCCCCGCGCCGCCCCTCGACGACCACCATCCCAAGCCTGCGCTCCCCCCGACCGTGCCCAGCCGGCCGGCGCGGGAGCGCTCGCCACCACAGGAGCCCCCATGCACGAGAACAACGAATACGACTACATCATCATCGGTGCCGGTTCGGCCGGTAACACCCTGGCCGCGCGACTGACCGAAGAGGCCGGGGTCTCGGTGTTGCTGCTCGAGGCGGGCGGACGCGATCACCGACTCGACTTCCGCACCCAGATGCCCGCCGCCCTCGCCTACCCGCTGCAGGGCCGACGCTACAACTGGGGCTACCAGACCGACCCCGAGCCGCACATGGACAATCGCCGCATGGACTGCGGACGCGGCAAGGGGCTGGGCGGCTCGTCGCTGATCAACGGCATGTGCTACATCCGCGGCAACGCCCTCGACTTCGACCACTGGGCCCGGCGCGACGGACTCGAGGACTGGACCTACAGCGACTGCCTGCCCTACTTCAAGAAGGCCGAGTCGCGCGACATCGGCGGCAACGACTATCACGGCGCCAGCGGCCCGATCGGGGTGGCCACGCCCAAGGCCGGCAACAACGAGCTGTTCGCGGCGATGATCGAGGCCGGGGTACAGGCCGGCTATGCGCGCACCGACGACCTCAACGGCTATCAGCAGGAGGGCTTCGGCCCGATGGACCGCTTCGTCACCCCGCAGGGGCGGCGGGCGAGCACCGCGCGCGGCTATCTCGACATGGCCCGTCACCGCCCCGGCCTGGACATCCTCACCCGCGCCACCACCGACCGTATCCTGTTCTCCGGCAAGCGTGCCGTCGGCGTCGCCTTCGAGCATCGCGGCAAACAGCAACAGGCCCATGCCCGCCGCGAGGTGCTGCTCTGCGCCGGGGCCATCGCCTCGCCGCAGATCCTGCAGCGCTCCGGGGTCGGCCCCGGCGCCTGGCTCGCCGAGCACGACATCCCCGAGGTGCTCGACCTGCCCGGCGTCGGCAACAACCTCCAGGACCATCTCGAACTCTACATCCAGTACGAGTGCCGCCAGCCGGTCTCCATCGCCCCGGCGCTCAAGCCCTGGAACCAGCTGCGCATCGGCGCCGAGTGGCTGTTCGCCGGCAGCGGACTGGGCGCGAGCAACCAGTTCGAGGCCGGCGGCTTCATCCGCTCCCACGCACGCTTCGAGTGGCCCAACATCCAGTACCACTTCCTGCCCATCGCGGTGCGCTACGACGGACGCAACGCGGTGAAGGCCCACGGCTTCCAGGCCCATGTCGGCTCGATGCGCTCGCCCAGCCGCGGCCGGGTGAAGCTCAACTCGCGCGACCCCAAGGCGGCCCCGAGCATCCGCTTCAACTACATGTCGCAGCCGCAGGACTGGGAGGAGTTCCGCGCCGCCATCCGCATCACCCGCGAGATCTTCGCCCAGCCGGCGCTCGCCCCCTACACCGGCCGCGAGATCGCGCCCACCGCCGAGCTGCAGAGCGACGCCGAGCTCGACGCCTTCGTCCGCGCCCACGGCGAGACCGCCTATCACCCCTCCTGCACCTGTGCCATGGGCAGCGGCCCCGACAGCGTCGTCGACGGCCAGGGCCGGGTGCACGGGCTCGAGGCGCTGCGCGTGGTCGATGCCTCGATCATGCCGCAGATCATCACCGGCAATCTCAACGCGACCACCATCATGCTCGCCGAGAAGATCGCCGACCGTATTCGCGGAATCGACCCGCTGCCACGCGCCGAGGTGGATTACTACCAGGCCCAGGGCGCGGCTCCGCGACGCGACGCCTGATCCGGCGTCCGGGGCGTGACGCCGCGACGTCACGCCCGCCATCCGGTCCCGTGGCCCCGCGGCCATCAGCCCGACCCATCGGCGGGTCGAGGAAACGCGCTCCGTCACCGCGACGGGACGCGTTTCCCGGCACCGAGCGAGGGTCCGGTCAGGGACCGATCCCTTCCAGCAATCGATACCATCAACCATGCAAAGCTTCATCGACGACGACCACGGCCAGCGGCCGCTCGAGGTCAATCGCACGGTGTTCATCGCCTCGGCGGCGCTGACCGCGCTGCTGATCGCCATCACCATGCTCTTCCCCGCCAGGACCGAGGCACTGCTCGGGCTCGCGCTCGGCTGGGTCTCCGACCACTTCGGCTGGTACTACATGCTCGCGCTCGCCGCCTATAGCGGCTTCGTGCTGTTCATCGCGCTCTCGCGCTACGGCGACATCCGTCTCGGCCCGGATCACGCCACCCCGGACTTCAACTATGTCACCTGGGCGGCAATGCTGTTCTCGGCGGGCATCGGCATCGACCTGCTGTTCTTCGGCGCCTCCGAGCCGCTCGCCCACTTCCTCACCCCGCCCGGCGGCGCGGAGACCGCGCTGCAACCGGCCGAGCGCGCCGCCATCGCCCAGACCTTCCTCCACTGGGGGGTGCACGGCTGGGGGCTCTACGCCCTGATGGGCATGGCGCTGGCCTACTTCGCCTATCGCCACAAGATGCCCCTGGCGCTGCGCTCGGCGCTGGTGCCGCTGATCGGGCGCAAGCGCGCCGCCGGCTGGATCGGTCACACCGTCGACACCTTCGGCGTGGTCTGCACCCTGTTCGGCATCGCCACCAGCCTCGGTATCGGCGTGCTCCAGGCCAACGCCGGCATGACCCACATCTTCGGCATCGAGTCGAGCAAGCTGGTCCAGGCGGCGATCATCGTCACCGTCATCATCCTCGCCGGCCTGTCGGCGATCTCCGGGGTCGAGCGCGGCGTGCGCCGACTCTCGGAGATCAACATGGGCTTCGCCACCCTGCTGCTGATCGCGCTGCTGTTGATGGGACCGACGCTGTACCTGCTCAACGGTCTGGTGCAGAACATCGGCGACTACTTCCAGGGCCTGATCGGCAAGACCTTCGACGTCTACGCCTATGACGGCGCCGAAGGGGCCTCCTGGAAGGCCGGCTGGACGGTGTTCTTCTGGGCCTGGTGGCTGGCCTGGTCGCCCTTCGTCGGGCTGTTCATCGCGCGCATTTCGCGCGGGCGCACGCTGCGCGAGTTCGTGCTCGGGGCGATGTTCATCCCGCTCGGCTTCATCTTCGCCTGGTTCTCGATCTTCGGTAACAGCGCCATCGACCTGGTCAACAACGGCGCCGTCGAACTCGGCGAGATCGCCGTCAACGACCCGGCGATGGGCCTGTTCGCCTTCTTCGACCACTATCCGGCCGCCTCGCTGTGGTCCGGCCTGGCGGTGGTGCTGGGGCTGATCTTCTTCATCACCTCGGCCGACTCCGGCGCCCTGGTGCTGGCCAACCTCAGCACCAAGGGCCTGACCTCGGAGCAGGATGCGCCGATCTGGCTGCGCCTGTTCTGGGCCGCGCTCACCGGGTTGATCACCCTCGGGCTGCTGTTCGCCGGCGGCTTCAACTCGCTGCAGTCGGTGGTGGTGGTCTCGGCGCTGCCCTTCTCGGTGATCCTGCTGCTGTTCATGTGGTCGCTGCACTACAGCCTGCGTCAGGAGGCGACCAAGCGGAAGGCCGAGAACATCGACTTCGCCCCGGCGATCTCGGACAAGGGGCTGGGCTGGAAGGAGCGGCTCTCGCGCATCGTCCACTTCCCCTCGCGCCAGTTCGTCGAACAATTCCTGCACGAGACCGTGGAGCCGGCGATGGCGGAGGTCTCGCAGGCGCTCAATCAGCGCGGACTCGACACCGAGCTGAGCCATGACACCGAGGACCACCGGCTGTGCCTGCAGGTCAAGCACGGCAACGAGATGGACTTCTTCTACATGGTCAACCTGATCGGCTCCGCCAAGCCTGTGTTCGCGCTCGGCCAGTCCGGCAACATTGCCGCGCACCACGAGAACGAGCGCTACTACCGCGCCGAGGTCTTCCTCCGCGAGGGGGGCCAGGAGTATGACTTGGTCGGCTATAGCAAGGCCCAGGTGATCAACGACATCCTCAACCAGTACGAGCGGCACATGCAGTTCCTGCATCTCGACCGCTGACCCCCCCCGCACCCGCGCGCCCGGCGCGGGTGTCCAGCTCCGGCGCCCAGCGGCGCCGGGGCCACTCGCCCTCCCCGGCGCGGATCGCGACCACCCGGGCGTCGATTTGACAACCGCCGCGCCGACTCGACAGGATGACGGGGACATATCCGATGCGTCCCATCCGGCACCAAGCGCGTGCCGCACCATCCATGACCCGGTCACACCAGGCCAGGACGCATCATCACCCGGACGCACAAGCACGCGTCCCGAGTCGCGGGAATGCCCGCGCTCGTCCAGCCTCCAGGAGTCCTCGATGAGCGACCACCACGACATCCTCGAACGCGCACTCGCCTCCGGCGACAAGGACGCGATCACCAGCGCCTATCGCGAGTGGGCGGCCAAGTACGACGCCGATCTCACCGGCAAGATGGACTATGTCGCCCCGGCGATCGCCGGGGGATTGCTGATGGAACACCTCGACGACCCGAGCGCCGAGGTGCTCGACGCCGGTTGCGGCACCGGACTCGCTGGCGCTTGCCTCCATCGGGCGGGCTACCGCCTACTCGACGGTCTCGACTACTCGGTCGACATGCTCGAACAGGCCCGCGCCAAGGGCATCTATCGCAGCCTCGACCAGGGCGACCTGACCAGCCGCCTGGCAATCGCCGACGACCGCTACGATGCCGTGCTCTGTGTCGGCACCTTCACCTGTGGCCATGTCGGTCCGCAGGCGCTGCACGAGCTGATTCGCATCACCCGCCCCGGCGGTCACATCTGCTTCACCGTGCGCGACCGCGCCTGGGCAGAGGACGACTACGCCCGCGAGATCGCCGCGATCACCGACGCCGGGCGGTGGCAGGAGATCGAGACCCGCACCACCGACTATATCCGCGAGGAGGGCTCGCAGGGTCAGGTCTGTCTCTACCGCGTCGCCTGATCGCCCTCAGTCGCCGGCCAGCTCGCGCGCCAGCGCGCCGAGCCGGCGCAGCGCCCGTTCCACCGCCGGGGTCCAGGGCACCGCGGCATTGAGCCGCAGACAGTCGCGATACTTGCCGCTGGCCGAGAACATCGGCCCCGGGGCGATGCTGATCCCCTCGCGATGGGCGCGCGCGTGCAGCGCCATGCTGTCGATCCCCGCCGGCAGCTGCAGCCACAGCAGGAAACCGCCGCTCGGTCGCGTCACCCGGGTGCCGGGCGGGAAGTGACGCTCGACGGCATGACGCATCCGCCCCACCGCCAGCGCAAACCCCGCGCTGACCTCGCGCAGATGACGCAGATAGGCACCGCTGGCGAGCAGCTCGGCGAGGGCGAGCTGGAGCACCGAAGGTGCGGCCAGGTTGGTGGCGTACTTGAGGAATTCGATGCGCTCGAACTCGACGCCCGGCGCGACCCAGCCCACCCGCATCCCCGGCGACAGGGTCTTGGAGAAGGAGCCGCAGTAGATCACCCGCCCCTCCCGGTCATAACACTTGGCGGTGTCCGGGCGCACACCCGAAAAGGCCAGATCGCCGTAGATGTCGTCCTCGATCAGCGCCACCCCATGAGCGGCCAGCAGCTCGCTCAGGGCACGCTTGCGCGCGCTCGAGAGCACCGCGCCGAGCGGGTTGCTGAAGTTGGTGGTGACGATACAGGCGGCCACCGACCACTGCTCCAGGGCGAAACCGAGCGCCTCCAGGCTGATGCCCTGGGCCGGATCGGTGGGGATCTCCAGCGCCTGCAGCCCGAGCGCATCGAGCGCCTGCAGCAGCCCGTAGTAGGTCGGTGACTCCACCGCCACCACGTCGCCGGGACGGGTGAGCGCGCGCAACGCCAGCGTCACCGCCTCCAGACAACCGCTGGTGATCAGCAGCGCGTCCGGGTGCAAGGGGGTACCGTGTGCGCTCAGGTGGCGGGCGACCTGGCGACGCAATGCCTCGAGTCCGGGCGGGAAGGCGCAGTCGATCGCCGCGTCGGGATAGCGCCGGTAGGCGCTGGCCACCGCCCGCGCCAGCGCCTTGCGCGGCAACAGTCGGGGATCGGGCACCGCCGCGCCGAGCTGGACGAAGGCCGGGTCGTTGGCCGCCTGCAGCAGCCGCAACACCATGTCCTGCCCGCGCACCGGCGCCGGTGCCGGGGGTGGCGTCGAGATCGCCGGCTGGGCCGAGCGGGTCGGCGCCTGCACGTAATAGCCCGAACGTGCCCGCGCCCGCACCCGCCCCTGCGCCTCGAGCCGGTGCAGCGCCTCGAGCACGGTGCCGATACTCACCTCGAACTCGCGTGCCAGCCGGCGTACCCCGGGCAGCCGCTCGCCCGGGCGGTAGAGCCCGTCGCGCATCCGCGCCTCCAGCGCGCCGGCGATCTCGGCATAGCGATAGGATGTCGACATAACAGGTACAGTTTCCCGACAACCGACCGGTACAGATGGCGCGAGAGCGACAACTGTATCGGTCATTTTCCTTGGATTTGTCTCTGTGCCCGCCGCAGCGTGCCGCCTAGCCTAATGACTCGCAAGCTTAGGCAGGAGGAACACGGGATGTCGACATCGAAGGGACGACAGGCGTTGGGATGGTTCGCAGCGCTCGCGGCACTGCTCGCCATCGTCGCGCTGGGCACGGAGATCGGCCCGCCAGTGGCCGGGGAGGCAAGCCCCACGTGCCGCGCCTGTCCCTGAGCAGTGTCCGGCGGGCGATGCCGCCGCCGGAACGGTGGCTCAGTCGAGCTCCTCGAGACACTGCGCCAGCGAGTCGCGCCAGTGCGGCATCGCCAGCCCGAAGGTGCGCTCGAAGTGACCGTTGTCGAGCACCGAGTAGGCCGGACGCGGCGCCGGCGCGGGATACTCCGAGGAGGGGATCGGGGTGAGGTTGCAGCCCTCGCCACAGGCCTCGAGGATGGCGCAGGCGAAGCCGTACCAGCTCACCTCGCCGCCGCCGGTGAGGTGATAGAGACCGCCGACCTCGTCGAGGTCGAGCTCGCCGCGCAGCACCCGGTAGAGCACCTGGGCGGTCATCTCGGCGAGCATCCGGCTCCAGGTCGGCGAACCGATCTGGTCGTCGACCACGCGCAGCTCGTCGCGCTCGGCGAACAGCCGGCGCATGGTCAGCAGGAAGTTCGCGCCGCGCGCGCCATAGACCCAGCTGGTGCGGAACACCAGGGCGCGGGCGCCGGCGTCGAGCAAGGCGCGCTCGCCGGCGAGCTTGGTCTCGCCGTAGACGTTGAGCGGATCGGGCTGGTCATCCTCGGTGTAGGGACGCCCGAGGGTGCCGGAGAAGACGAAGTCGGTCGAGTAGTGCACCACCGGGACGGCGCGCTTGGCGAGCAGCACGCCGAGTTCACCGACGGCATCGGCGTTGATCCGCTGGGCGCTGTCGCGGTCCTGTTCGGCGCGATCGACCGCGGTGTAGGCCGCGGCGTTGATCACCGCGTCGGGACGCGCCTCGTCGACCAGCCGCGCCAGCGATTTCGGGTCCATCAGATCGATGGTCGGCCCGTATTCGCCCTCGAGCGAGGCGGCCACCACCTCGCCCAGCCCGGCGAGGGTGCGACGCAGCTCCCAGCCGACCTGGCCGTTGGCGCCGATCAGCAGCAGGCGTGGACGCTCGGGGGTCTGGTGTTTGTGACTCATGCGTAATCCTCGTAGCCGGGGAGACGATCCGCCGGGATATCGGCCAGACAGCGCGCCGCGCCGTCCTTCTGCGACAGCGACGGCGCGCCCTCGAGCGGCCATTCGATACCGATCGCGGGGTCGTCCCAACGGACGCTGAACTCGGTCTCGGGACTGTAGTAGTCGGTGTTCTTGTAGACGAACAGGGCATGCTCGCCGGTCACCGCGAAGCCGTGGGCGAAGCCCGGCGGCACCCAGAACTGGCGCTTGTTCTCGCCCGAGAGGGTCACCCCGGTCCAGCGGCCGAAGTGCGGCGAGCCGCGGCGGATGTCGACGGCGACGTCGAACACCTCGCCCTCGAGCACCTGTACCAGCTTGCCCTGGGCGTGCGGGTGCTGCACGTGCAGGCCGCGCAGCACGCCGTGGGTCGAATAGGACTGGTTGTCCTGCACCAGCGGCGGGATGCCGAATTCGGCATAGCGGTTGGCGCGATAGGTCTCCAGGAAGTAGCCGCGCGCGTCCCCGAACACCTTGGGTTCGAGGATCAGCACGCCCGGCAGTTCGGTCTCGATCACCTGCATCATTGCACCCGTTTCAGCAGTCCCAACAGATACTCGCCATAGCCGCTCTTGCGCAGCGCCTCACCGGTGGCGCGCAGGGCCGCGGCGTCGATCCAGCCGTTGAGATAGGCGACCTCCTCCGGACAGCAGATCTTCAGCCCCTGGCGCTTCTCGATGGTCTCGATGTACTGCCCGGCCTGCATCAGCGACTCGTGGGTGCCGGTGTCGAGCCAGGCGGTACCGCGACCGATGCGATCGAGATAGAGCTCGCCGTGCTCGAGATAGCGCGAGTTGAGATCGGTGATCTCGAGCTCGCCGCGCGCCGAGGGACGCAGCGTGCGCGCCAGCTCGCAGACCTTGCCGTCGTAGAAATAGATCCCGGTCACCGCCCAGTTGGATTTGGGGTCGGTGGGTTTCTCCTCCAGCCCGATCACCCGGCCATCGCCGTCGAACTCGGCCACGCCGTAGCGCTCGGGATCGGAGACGTAGTAGCCGAACACCGTCGCCCCCGACTCGCGGGCGCTCGCCGCCTTGAGCTGATTGACCAGACCGTGACCGTAGAAGATGTTGTCGCCGAGGATCAGGCAGCTGGGGTCGCCGGCGATGAACTCCTCGCCGATCAGGAAGGCCTGCGCCAGTCCGTCCGGGCTCGGCTGCTCGGCGTAGGAGAGCTTGATGCCCCACTGACTGCCGTCGTCGAGCAGCGCGCGAAAGTGCGGCAGATCGCGCGGGGTGGAGATGATCAGGATGTCGCGAATCCCCGCCAGCATCAGCGTCGCCAGCGGGTAGTAGATCATCGGCTTGTCGTAGACCGGCAACAATTGCTTGCTGAGGGTCCGGGTGAGCGGATAGAGACGGGTGCCGGATCCGCCGGCGAGGATGATTCCCTTTCTGTTCATGCGTCGCTCCTCAGTTGTCGGCACCACCGAGACGCTCGCCGCGATAGCTGCCGTCGGTCACCCGTGCGCACCACTCAGGGTGGCCGAGATACCACTCGAGGGTGCGCCGCAGCCCGCTCTCGAAGGTCTCCTGCGGCGTCCAACCGAGCTCGCGCCGGAGCTTGGAGGCGTCGATCGCATAGCGACGGTCGTGACCGGGGCGGTCCTTGACGAAGGTCTTGAGCGCGGCGTGGGGGCGGTGCGGGGCGTCGGGCAGCAGCTCGTCGAGCAGCGCGCAGAGGGTATCGACCACCTCCAGGTTGGTGCGCTCGCTGTTGCCGCCGACGTTGTAGACCTCGCCCGGGGTACCGGCCTCGAGCACCCGCCAGATCGCCCGGCAGTGGTCCTCGACGAAGAGCCAGTCGCGCACGTTGCCGCCGTCGCCGTAGATCGGCAGCGACTCGCCGCGGCTGGCCTTGAGGATCATCAGCGGGATCAGTTTCTCGGGGAACTGATAGGGCCCGTAGTTGTTCGAGCAGTTGGTGGTGAGCACCGGCAGGCCGTAGGTGTGGAACCAGGCGCGTACCAGGTGATCGGAGCCGGCCTTGCTCGCCGAGTAGGGCGAGTTGGGGGCATAGGGCGTGGTCTCGGTGAAGGCCCCGGTGGGGCCGAGCGAACCATAGACCTCGTCGGTGGAGACATGGAGGAAGCGGAAGCCCTCCGGCTCGCCGCGCTCGGCCCAGTAGGCGCGCGCGCTCTCGAGCAGATTGAAGGTGCCGACCAGGTTGGTCTGCACGAAGTCGCCGGGGCCGTCGATCGAGCGATCGACATGGCTCTCGGCGGCGAAGTTGACCACCGCGTCGACCTGATGCTCGCGCAGCAACCGCGAGACCAGCTCGCGGTCGCCGATGTCGCCCTGCACGAAATGATGACGCGGCTCGTCCCCGAGGTCGGCGAGCGAGTCGAGGTTGCCGGCATAGGTCAGCAGATCGAGGTTGACCACCCGGACATCGGACTGGGCGAGCGCGAGGCGCACGAAGTTGCTACCGATGAAACCGGCACCACCGGTGACGAGCAGGGTCTGCATGGATCTCTCCTTGAGGTTCGGATCAGAACGGGATGTCGTCGTCGAAGTCCGCCCCGCCGCCGAACCCGCCCGCGGGTGCACCACCCGAGGGTGCGCCGCCGCTGCCACCGCCGGCATAGCCGCCACCGGAGTAGCCACCGCCCTGGGGCGCGGCCTGAGCCCCCCCCTGGCGGGCGCCGCCCTGGGGCGCGCCGCGCGGCGGCTCGTCGTCGAAGGGCGCGGAGCTGCCGTAGCCGCTGCCACCGCCGGCGCGACCATCGAGCATCTGCATGGTACCGCTGATGTCGACCACCACCTCGGTGGTATAGCGGTCCTGGCCGTCCTGGCCCTGCCACTTGCGGGTACGCAGCTTGCCCTCGATATAGACCTTCGAGCCCTTGCGCAGATACTGCTTGGCGACCTCGGCGACCTTGCCGAAGATGGCCACGTTGTGCCATTCGGTGCGCTCGCGGGTCTCGCCGGTGGCGCGGTCGCGCCAGCTCTCGCTGGTGGCCAGACGCAGGTTGGCCACGGCGTCGCCGCTGGGCATGTAGCGGATCTCGGGGTCGGCCCCGAGGTTGCCGATCAGGATCACCTTGTTGACACCACGTGTCGCCATCTCTTCCTCCCGCCTGACGCGGCGCGCCGGGCGTGTTGCATTCGTTTCGAGTGATACAGGAGGATCGACGCGCGCCCGTCCCCGGGCGGCACCGATCCGATATTCGGTTCGTCTCCGTCGTCACCGCCGCGGGCGATGACCCTGCGGGGCCTGCGCGGGGTCGGATCTCAGGCGCCGGCCGAAAGGGTCTGCAATCTTGCCCAATCGAGTCGACGACTGTCCACCTTCAGGTAGGCCACGCCCTCGTCGAGCGCCACCACCGCCTCGCGCACCCCGGGCTCGGCGAGCAGCCGCCGCTCCAGCGCCGCCGCATCCCCCGCCCCCGGCGCCAGCGTCAGCACCCGCCGCCCCAGGTCCTCGGGCATGCGCATCCCCGCCACCAGCGCGACCCAGGCCAGCGACACCAGCACACCGACCAGATAGACGGCATCCGGGCCGAAGCGCTCGTGTGCCCAGCCGCCGAGCACGCCACCGAGGAAGGCGCCGACGAACTGGGCGCTGGAGAACACCCCCATGGCGGTGCCCTTGGCACCGGCGCGCGCGCTCTTCGAGACCAGCGAGGGCAGCACCGCCTCGAGCAGGTTGAAGATGGTGAAGACCACCACCAGCAGCGCGCCGAGCACCCACAGCGACTGCCCGAACAGGGCGAAGCCGAGCATCGCCGCGCCGAGCGCGATCACCGAGCCGAGCAGCACCCCGCGCGCCTGACCACGGCGCTCGGCGAGGACGATGAAGGGCACCATCGCCGGGATCGCCAACAGCACCACCGGCAGGTACAGCCGCCAGTGCGAGGCCGCCTCCAGCCCCGCCGCCTCGACCGAGAGCGGCAGCACCACGAACAGGCTGACCATGGTCAGGTGCAACATGAAGATCGCCAGATCGAGCCGCAGCAGGGTCGGGTTGGCGAGCACCCCGCGCAGCTGATCGAGCGCCGGCTGGGCGTCGCGATGGAGCTGCGAGCGCTCGGGATCGGGCACCAGGGTGTAGAGCAACACCATCCCCGCCACCGCCAGCACCGCGGTGAGCCAGAAGATGCCCGAGACCCCGATCCAGCGCGCCAGCACCGGGCCGAGCACCAGCGCCGCGGCAAAGGACAGCGCCACGCTGATGCCGATGGCGGCCATGCCCTTGGTGCGCACCTCCTCGCGGGTGAGATCGGCGGTCAGCGCGATGATCGCCGCGGCGATCGCACCGCTGCCCTGCAGCACCCGACCGACGATCACCCAGTGGATGCTGTCGGCCAGCGCCGCCACCACGCTGCCGGCGGCAAACAGCAGCAGACCGCCGAGGATCACCGGCTTGCGCCCGATGCGATCGGAGAGCAGCCCGAGCGGGATCTGCAGCAGCGCCTGGGTCAACCCGTAGGCGCCGATCGCCAGCCCGATCAGCAGCGGGGTGGCGCCACTGAGCTCGTGCGCATAGAGCGCGAACACCGGCAGGATCATGAACAGACCCAGCATCCGGGTGGAGAAGATGGCGGCGAGTCCGGCGGCGGCGCGCCGTTCGGTGGGTGAGAGGGGCGGGCTCGGTATCTCTGTCTGGCTCACGGCCGCTGGCCTTTGCTTCTGGTACGCGAAGCTTCGCATAATAGCAGTTTGCCCCGGGCCGGCGCAGGCCGGACCATCGGCGCGACGGCGATCGCGTCGCCCGCCATCGACATCGAGACCTCTGCGGCCAGCCCATGGACACCATCCGCATCCGCGGCGCACGCACCCACAACCTCAAGGGGATCGACCTCGATCTGCCGCGCGAGCGGCTGATCGTCTTCACCGGGCTATCGGGCTCGGGCAAGTCCTCACTCGCCTTCGACACCCTCTACGCCGAGGGTCAGCGGCGCTATGTCGAGTCGCTCTCGGCCTATGCCCGGCAATTCCTCTCGGTGATGGACAAACCCGACGTCGACCACATCGAGGGGCTCTCGCCGGCGATCTCGATCGAGCAGAAGACCACCTCGCACAACCCGCGCTCGACCGTCGGCACCATCACCGAGATCTACGACTATCTGCGCCTGCTCTTCGCCCGCGCCGGCGAGCCGCGCTGCCCCACCCACGGCGTGGCGCTCGCCGCCCAGACGGTCAGCCAGATGGTCGATCAGGTGCTCGCCCGCCCCGAGGGCGAGCGGCTGATGCTGCTCGCCCCGGTGGTGCGCAACCGCAAGGGCGACCACCAGCGCCTGCTCGGCGAGCTGCACGCCCAGGGCTTCGTGCGCGCGCTGATCGACGGTGCCATCCACGAGCTCGACGCACTGCCGGCGCTCGATGCCAAGCGCCGACACGACATCGCCCTGGTGGTCGATCGCTTCCGCGTGCGCGCCGACCTCGCCAGCCGTCTGGCCGAGTCCTTCGAGACCGCGCTGGCGCTCACCGAGGGCGTCGCCAGCCTCGTCGCCCTCGACGCGCCCAATCAGCCGTTGCTCACCTTCTCGGCCAACTTCGCCTGCCCGCACTGCGGCTACAGCATCACCGAGCTCGAACCCCGCGCCTTCTCCTTCAACAACCCCGCCGGCGCCTGCCCGGAGTGCGACGGTCTCGGCATCGAGCAGTTCTTCGACCCCGACAAGGTCGTGATCCACCCCGAGCTGAGCCTCGCCGGCGGCGCGGTGCGCGGCTGGGACCGGCGCAACGCCTATTACTTCGGGCTGATCCGCGCGCTCGGCGCGCACTACGGGTTCGACGTCGAGACCCCCTGGCGCGAGCTGCCCGAGACGGTGCGCGAGCGGGTGCTGTTCGGCAGCGGCGAGGAGCGCATTCGCGTACGCCTGCCCAACGAGCGCGGCCCGGGGCGCGAGCGCCCCTTCGAGGGGGTGATCCGCAACATGGAGCGGCGCTACCGCGAGACCGAGTCGAACACCGTGCGCGAGGAGCTGGCGCGCTATCTCTCCCACCAGCCCTGCCCCGCCTGTCAGGGCTCGCGACTCAACCAGGCGGCGCGTCACGTCTTTCTCGGCGAGTACAACCTGCCGGCGCTGACCGCGCTGCCGGTGGGCGAGTCGCTGCGCTTCTTCGAAGGGCTCAGGCTCGCCGGCGCACGCGGCGAGATCGGCGCCAAGGTGATCGACGAGATCGCCACCCGGCTGCGCTTCCTGGTCGATGTCGGACTCGACTACCTCACCCTCGAGCGCAGCGCCGACACCCTCTCCGGCGGCGAGGCCCAGCGCATCCGCCTGGCCAGCCAGATCGGCGCCGGGCTGGTCGGGGTGCTCTACATCCTCGACGAGCCCTCGATCGGGCTGCACCAGCGCGACAACGCCCGGCTGCTGCGCACCCTCACCCATCTGCGCGACCTCGGCAACACCGTGATCGTGGTCGAACACGACGAGGACGCGATCCGCGCCGCCGACCAGGTCGTCGACCTCGGCCCCGGCGCCGGCACCCACGGCGGTCGGGTGATCGCCCAGGGCAGCGCCGCGGAGATCGCCGATGATCCCGCCTCGCTCACCGGACGCTATCTCAGCGGCGCCGAGCGCATCGCCATCCCGACACAGCGCCACCCCCCCGACCCCGAGCGCCAGCTGCGCATCCTCGGCGCGCGCGGCAACAACCTGCGCGCGGTCGATGTCGCCATCCCGGTCGGCACCCTGTGCTGCGTCACCGGGGTGTCGGGCTCGGGTAAGTCGACGCTGATCAACGACACCCTCTACCCGGTCGCCGCGCGTCACTTCAACGGCGCCAGCCTGCGCCCGCGCCCGCACGGCGCGATCGAGGGGCTGGAGCACTTCGACAAGGTCATCGACATCGACCAGAGCCCGATCGGGCGCACCCCGCGCTCCAACCCGGCGACCTATACCGGGCTGTTCAACATGGTGCGCGAGCTGTTCGCCAGCGTCCCCGAGGCGCGTGCCCGGGGCTATGGCCCGGGGCGCTTCAGCTTCAACGTCAAGGGCGGACGCTGCGAGGCGTGCAAGGGCGACGGGCTGATCCGCGTCGAGATGCACTTCCTCCCCGACGTCTATGTCCAGTGCGACACCTGCCAGGGCCGACGCTACAACCGCGAGACCCTGGAGATCCGCTACAAGGGCAAGCGCATCGACGAGGTGCTCGACCTCACCATCGCCGAGGCGCTGGAGTTCTTCGCCGCCATCCCGCTGATCCAGCGCCGGTTGCAGACCCTGGTCGACGTCGGCCTCGCCTATGTCCGCCTCGGTCAGAGCGCCACCACCCTCTCCGGCGGCGAGGCGCAGCGCGTCAAGCTCAGTCGCGAGCTGGCCAAACGCGGCAGCGGGCGCACCCTCTACATCCTCGACGAGCCGACCACCGGGCTGCACTTCCACGACGTGCGCCAGCTGCTCGAGGTGCTCCACCGGCTGCGCGACCAGGGCAACACCGTGGTGGTGATCGAGCACAACCTCGACGTCATCAAGACCGCCGACTGGATCATCGACCTCGGCCCCGAGGGCGGCGACAAGGGCGGCGAGATCGTCGCCACCGGCAACCCCGAGGCGATCGCCGCCGAACCGCGCTCGCACACCGGGCGCTTCCTCGCCCCGCTGCTCGCGCGCGGCTGGTAGCCGAGACCCGCTTCACACGACGCCGGCACACCGAGGCCGGCGAGGAGTCCATTCCCAGGTGCAAGAGACACCCCTGCAGATCCTCAACCGCGTCTTCGGCTACGAGCGCTTCCGCGGCGATCAGGCCGAGATCATCGACCGCCTGCTCGACGGCGACGATGCGCTGGTACTGATGCCCACCGGCGGCGGCAAGTCGCTGTGCTATCAGATCCCGGCGCTGCTGCGCCCCGGCACCGCCATCGTGGTCTCGCCGCTGATCGCGTTGATGCAGGATCAGGTCGACGCGATGCGCCAGCTCGGCGTCGCCGCCGCCTATCTCAACTCATCCCTCGACCCGGAGGCGGCGCAGGGCGTCGAGGAGGCGCTGCGCGCAGGCACCCTGGATCTGCTCTACGTCGCCCCCGAGCGGCTGCTCACCGAGCGCTTCCTCGCTCTGCTCGGCGAGGCGCGCATCGCGCTCTTCGCCATCGACGAGGCGCACTGCGTCTCGCAGTGGGGGCACGACTTCCGCCCCGAGTACATCCAGCTCGGGCTGCTCCACACGCGCTGGCCCGAGGTGCCGCGCATCGCCCTCACCGCCACCGCCGATGCGCCCACCCGCGCCGAGATCGTCTCGCGCCTGGGGTTGGAGCGGGCGCACCAGTTCGTCTCCAGCTTCGACCGCCCGAACATCCGCTACCGGGTGGTGGAGAAGGCCAACCCGCGCCAGCAGCTGCTCGACTTCCTCCGCCGCGAACACCCCCAGGACGCCGGCATCGTCTACTGTCTGTCGCGCAAGCGCGTCGAGGAGACCGCCGCCTTCCTCGCCGCCGAGGGCTTCACCGCCCTGCCCTATCACGCCGGGCTCGCCGCCGAGCAGCGCCGCGCCCATCAGGCCCGCTTCCTGCGCGAGGAGGCGGTGGTGATGGTCGCCACCATCGCCTTCGGCATGGGCATCGACAAGCCCGACGTGCGCTTCGTCGCCCATCTCGACCTGCCCAAGAGCCTCGAGTCCTATTACCAGGAGACCGGCCGCGCCGGGCGCGACGGCCTGCCCGCCGATGCCTGGATGACCTACGGCATCGGTGACCTGGTCACCCTCAGACGGATCATCGAGGACTCCGAGGCCGACGAACGCTTCAAGCGCATCGAGCGACAGAAGCTCGACGGCATGCTCGGCTACTGCGAGACCATCGCCTGTCGCCGTCAGGTGCTGCTCGAGTACTTCGGCGAGCACCTCGCCGAGCCCTGCGGCAACTGCGACACCTGTCTCGAGCCGGTCGACACCTGGGACGGCACCGAGGCCGCGCGCAAGGCGCTCTCGTGCATCTATCGCACCGGCCAGCGCTTCGGCAGCGCCTATCTCACCGACGTGCTGCTCGGCAAGGACAACGAGCGCATCCGCCGCTTCGGTCACGACCGGGTGAGTACCCACGGCATCGGCCAGGAACTCGGCGCGGCGCAGTGGCGCTCGGTCTATCGCCAGCTGGTCGCCGCCGGGCTGGTCGAGGTCGACCACCAGGGCCACGGCGCGCTGCGCCTCACCGAGCGCAGCCGCCCGCTGCTGCGCGGCGAGGCCCGCATCGAGCTGCGCCGCGACCCCGAGCCGCGACGCGCCCAGCGCGCCCGCCAAGGCGCCGTCGAGACCGCGCCGCGCGACGCCGAGGCCCAGGCGCTGTGGGAGGCGCTGCGCGGCCATCGTCGCGAACTGGCCCAGGCCAACAACGTCCCGGCCTATGTGATCTTCAACGACGTTACCCTGCAGGAGCTGCTCGCCCACCGCCCGCGCGATCTCGACGAACTCGCACGCATCAGCGGGCTCGGCGAGGCCAAGCTCGAACGCTTCGGCGCCGGACTGCTCGCCGTGCTCGGGGCCCATGCCGCCGAACACGGCCGCCCCGAGGGCACCGCTGCGCCGCCACCGCGCGCCACGCCCCGGCCCCGCGCACCGCGCGGGCTCGGCGACAGCGAGCGCGAGACCCTGACGCTGGTGCGCACCGGCGCCGATGTTGCCACCATCGCCGCGCGCCGCGGTCTCAAGCCGCGCACCATCCACGGTCATCTCGCCCGCGCGGTGGCCGCCGGCGAGCTCGACGCGGCCACCGCCACCGGGCTCGACGCGGCCAGCCTGAAGCGCATCGAGACGGCCTTCGCCGCGCTGCCCGAGAACGCCATCAGCCCGCTGCGCGCGCTCCACGAGGCCCTCGGCGGTGAGTTCGACTACGGCGTGCTGCAGTGCGTGCGCGCCGCCCTGGAGCGTGATTGATCCGATGTCCCGACTGATCCTGCTCAACAAGCCCTACGGCGTGCTCTGCCAGTTCTCCGGCGAGGGCCCAACCCTCGGCGACCACGTCCCGCTGCCCGGCGTCTATCCCGCCGGGCGGCTCGACAAGGACAGCGAGGGGCTGCTGCTGCTCACCGACGACGGCCAGCTCCAGCACCGCATCAGCCACCCCCGACACAAGGCCTGGAAGACCTACTGGGTGCAGGTCGAGGGCACCCCGGAGGCCGCACAACTCGACGCACTCGCCGCCGGCGTCACCCTCAAGGACGGCCCGACCCGTCCGGCACGGGTGCGCGCCATCGCCGAGCCCGCGCTGTGGCCGCGCGAGCCGCCGGTGCGCTTTCGCAAGTCGGTGCCCACCGCCTGGATCGAGATCGCCATCCACGAGGGCCGCAACCGCCAGGTGCGGCGCATGACCGCCGCCGTCGGGCTGCCCACCCTGCGTCTGGTGCGCATGGCCATCGGCCAGTGGCGGCTCGACGGTCTCGAGCCCGGATGCTTTCGCGTGCTCGACCTGCCGGCCACAGGCCGTCGCTCGAATGCGCGTCGCAGGACCGCAAGGCGTCCCCGCTGAGCCAACCGACGCCACCACAATCCCCGACACGGATGCATGCGACCCGCCGCGGTATTGCGTAAACGCAATAAATCGACGCATCTCCCAGGATACCCACCCCGATCGTCATACACTGGGCGCCCAGGGCGCTGCCGAAGCGGCCCGCGCCCTGCTCAACCAAGGCCCCGGTCTCCAGCGTCCCGCCGCGGAGACCTGGGTCGACAGCTGCATACCGGATGCGAAGACCGGGGCCCGTGCGCCCCTGCCCGGCACGCTCTCAGGAAGGAGACGACCGCCGCATCTGGCCGAAGTCAGGACATCAAGTGTTTCCGGCACAAGGAGAACGCCTTCATGGACAGGCTCCATCACCATCTCCCGGCGCTCGCCCTCGGCGACCCGCTGCATCATCTCAACATCGGCCTCACCCCGATCTGCGACCCGCGCCCGAGCGCACCCGACCATCTCACCCTGAGCGCCGCGATCAAGACCGGTCAGGCGCACCTGCAGACGCACGACGCCCGCGCCCAATCGCCAGGGGCGAGACTCGACAACCAGAGCACGCGTCCGCTGCTGCTGCTCGAGGGCGAGTCGCTCAGCGGCGCAGCGCGGGATCAGGTCCTCGATCACAGCCTGCTGGTACCGCCACGCAGCACCATCGGGCTCGCCCTCTCGCCGCTCGGACGGTCATCCGCCCAGCAACCGGGCAACCGCCCCCGATCCTCCGGTCAGCTGCTGTTCGCCAGCGCGCGCGCGCGCAGCGCCGCGCGGCTCAGCACCCGACTGTTCGGCGAGCCCCCCTATCCGGGACGGCCACAGGAGCTGTGGGAAGAGGTTGCGCACAAGCGCGCGCGCATGGACTGTGACGATCCGGCGCGCCCCGGCCTGGAGGCGCTCTACGACGAGTATGCGGAGTTCATCGCGCAATACGTCGCGGCCCTGCCGCCGCGACCCGACCAGATCGGCGCCATCCTCGCCATCAATGGTCGGGTCTGCGGCTTCGAGCTCTTCGCCCATCCGGCCATCCTCCATGAGCTGCTGCCGCGGATCATCGCCAGCTATGCGCTCGATGCCATCGAGTGCCTGAACTTCACCCTCCGGCGTCCCCGGCCGGAGAACCCCGGCACCCTGCTCGACGCCCTGAGCAGCGCCCCGGTGATGCCCCTGCCGCTCGGCGCCGACAGCGAACTGCTGCGTCTGGCCGCGCCGGGGCTGAGCGGCGGCGCACTGATCGCCGAGGGACGACTGCTGCACCTGCACGCCTATCGCAGCCCCTTCCCCGCTCAGCCCGAGGAGCCTCCGAGCGCACCACCACAGCTCAACGGCTGAGGGACGGCGACGAGCTTCCAGCCGCCAGCCGCCAGTGGGTGCCCGACCCCACCATCGCCGTCAGAGACACGCGCTGACCGGCGGCTGGTCGCTGAAGGCTGGCGGCTGACTTCCCCGTCGCCTTGTCGCAAACCCCGCAAAGACGTCGAGTGTCCTACAGCACAGTGCAGCGGCCGCGACGATTACGCTTTCGATTCATGTGGTTAGGATACGGCACACTCCGTGCTTCCCACTCTCCTGCAAGAGGATCTCGCCAGGAGTGACCGATGAAGCAGAGAGAGATCGCCGCGCTGCTCGACGCGCCGGCCTGCGCGCACAACCACAAGAGCAAGTCGGGATGCGCGCGACCCAAGCCGGGAGCGACCGCCGCCGACCTGCTGGTCGGCTGGACCGAGCTGCTCGTCGGGGTCGGCGCCGAGACCATGACCGCGGTCGCCCCGGGCAATGTCCCGGTGCTCGTCCGCGCCCGGTGCGCCGAGATCCGCACCGGCGATCTCGAGGACCTCGGACGACAGGCCGGGACCGCGCGCCGAGCTGCTGGTGACCAAGGCCCACGGCGCGCAGAGCGCCGCACGGCTCGGCATCGCGCTGTTGCGCAACGGCTTCCCGCAACCCGATCGGCTCGACGGTTGCCACCGCACCTGGATCGGCGACCGCTGGACTCGCGACACCCGCTTCGAACTCGCCAACCTGGCGCTCGAACGCGAGCGCGGCGAGCTCCATCCCTATCGCTCGCACCTCAAGCAGTGGTCCGAGCACGAACGCACGGCGGCCTGGCCGGGAGGCACGGATGCAACGACGACTGAGGCTGCTCGAGAGCGCCACCGCAACGACCGAGCACCCGCTGCGCGTGGCCTTCGCCAGCAGCGATCGCGCGCGGATCGACCAGCACTTCGGCGCCGCCCGGGCCTTCACCATCCACGGCGTCGACCGCACCAGCCACCGGCTGCTGGAGGTCATCGAGTTCAAGACGGGCGTGCTCGACGGCAACGAGGACAAGCTCGGCGAGCGCATCGCCGCGCTCGAGGGCTGTCTCGCCGTCTATTGCGAGGCGATCGGCGCCTCGGCGGTCAGGCAGCTCCGTGCCGTCGGCGTCCAGCCGGTCAAGGTCCCACACGGCACCCGGATCCGCGCCCAGATCGCCGCCCTGCAGGGCGAGCTGCGCGGGCGGCCCAGCCCCTGGCTGGCGCGCGCGCTCGCCCCGCCCAGGCGCGGTGAAGCGCAACACGCACGCGTCGACCAGATGGAGGCCGAGGGATGGAGCGAATGATCGAGACCGTCGCGGTGGTGACCGCGAGCGCCCCGCCACGCGCCTGGGTCGCGCCCGGCAACGCCAGCGCCTGTTCCGGCTGCGCCCAGTCGGGCTATTGCGCCGGCGCCACGACAGGACGCCGCGGACGCGGCCGGCAGATCGTCATCGACGACCCGCTCGGACTCAGCCCCGGCGAGTCGGTGGTGATCGGCATCCCCGGCGCCGGGCTGCTGCGCGCCGCCACCCTCGCCTATCTGCTGCCGCTGCTGGCGCTGGCCGCGACCGCCTGGGCCGGCACCCGCTTCGCGCTGCCGCTGTGGGCCACGCTCGGCGGCGCGCTGCTGGCACTCGGCGCCGGGCTGTGGCTGGCCGAGCGGCTCGGGCGCGACGCGCCACGCCCGGTGGTGCTACGCCGCCTGTCCTGACCCCACCCCCCAGATCCCAGCAGGAGAGAACACGATGAGCGACACCCCAGCCGCGCCACTGCCCACCCGCGGGCTGCTCGAGAGCGACTTCATGGTCGAGATGGTGCGCCAGATGCGCGCGCTCGACGCCTATGGCCAGTACGAGCACCTCGCCAACGCCGACCTGCTCGAACCCTTCGTGCTCACCAAGGAGATGCGCCGCGAGATCCCCATCGTCGGCGATCCCGACGAGATCGTGGTCGAGCGGGTCAAGGCCTTCTACAACGCCATCGCGGCGCTGATCGAGGCCGAGTGCGGGCTGATGGCGGTGCCCCTGGTGCACCTCAGTCACGAGGGCTTCGGTCGGGTGTTGATCACCACCGGCAAGCTGGTGGTGCTCGACCGCACCCTGCGCGACGTGCACCGCTTCGGCTTCCCCAGCCTGTCGCGGATGAAGGACGAGGCCGACAAGTATCTCTCCGTCGCCATCGAGCTGATCGGCGAACACCCCAAGGTCGCCGGACTCTGAGCCGCCCTGACACAGACGAGACAGAGACCATGGATCCACAACACCGTCAGGGGCTCGAGCGCGCCGCGCGCAAGGCCAAGCGCATCGCCAACGAGCGCGCCGCCGAGCTGCACGATCTGGTCGAGGAGCGCCTGCCCGGCGCCTATGCCGAGCTGCCGGCGCTCGCCCAGGCCACCTACGACGCCTGTCTGGCGTGGGCCGAGGCCGACGCCAGACTCAAGGCCGCCGACGGGGCCTGACCCCGTCGCGATCATCGAGGATCAACACGCGACCGGCCCGGCGCCGATCGCGCCAACCGTACCGCGCGGCCGGTCGAGAGCCGCGGATTGGGAGCACTGCACCATGACTGTCATCACCGGTATCACCCGGGGCGGGGTCGAGTGGACACCGTCGTTCGTCATCACCATCGACCAGACCAGCTGCATCGGCTGTGGCCGCTGCTACAAGGTCTGTCCCCGCGAGGTCTTCGAGCTGATCGATCGCGACGAACTCGATCTCGACGAGATCGAGGACGATGACGACGACTTCGACGACGCGCCCGGCATGGTCATGAATCTCGCCGATGCGCTCGATTGCATCGGCTGCGCCTCCTGCTCGCGGGTCTGTCCCAAGGGCTGTCTCAGCCACCAGCCGAGCCCGGTGGCGGCCTGAGCCCGACGCGGACCCGGCGGGTCCGCGTCCCTCACTCCCGGACTCAGTCGCGCTCGCCCATCGCCACATAGTCGAGCGACTCGGGTCCGACATAGAGCTGACGCGGCCGGGCGATGCGCCCGCCCGCGCCGGCCTGCTCCCACCAGTGGGCGATCCAGCCCGGCAGCCGCCCCATCGCGAACATCACCGTGAACATGTTGGTGGGGATGCCCACCGCGCGGAGGATGATGCCGCTGTAGAAATCGACGTTGGGATAGAGCTGGCGCTCGACGAAGTAGGGATCCTCGCGCGCGATCTCCTCGAGCCGACGGGCGATGTCGAGCAGCGGATCGCGCCGCCCGAGCTGGGCGAGCAACCGCTCGGCCACCCGGGCGAGGATCTGCGCGCGCGGGTCGAACTGCTTGTAGACCCGGTGACCGAAGCCCATCAGCCGCACCTTGCTGTCGCGGTCCTTGGCCAGACGCACGTACTCCTCGGGGGTGATCCGCCCCTGATGGATCTCCTCGAGCATCTGCAGCACCGCGACATTGGCGCCACCGTGCAAGGGTCCCCACAGCGCGCACACCCCGGCGGCACAGGCGGCGAACAGGTTGGCCTGGCTGGAGCCGACCATGCGCACCGTCGAGGTCGAGCAGTTCTGCTCGTGATCGGCGTGGAGCAGCAGCACCAGGTTGATCGCGTCGCGCACCAGCGGCTCGCAGACGTACTCGGCATAGGGGTCGGAGAACATCATGTGCAGGAAGTTGGGCACATAACGCTGCTCGGGGTGGGGATAGATATAGGGCCGCCCGATGGAGTGCCGATAGGCGTAGGCGGCGATGGTGCGGATACGGCTGATCAGCCCGGCGGCGGCGGCGCGGAAGCGCTGCTCGTCCTCCAGCTCGAACAGCTCGGGGTGGAAGCAGGAGAGCGCGTTGATCATCGCCGAGAGGATCGCCATCGGCGGTGCGGCGCGCGGGAAGCCCTCGAAGTGATGCTTCATGCCCTCGTCGAGGTTGGCGCAGGCGGTCAGTTCGGCGGAAAAGTCGGCGTATTCGCGGGCATTGGGCAGATGACCGAAGATCAGCAGCCAGGCGACCTCGACGAAGTTCGGGCTGTGCTCGAACTGCTCGATGGGGATGCCGCGATAGCGCAGGATGCCCCGTTCGCCGTCGATATAGGTGATGGCGCTGCGACAGCTGCCGGTATTGGCATAGCCCGGATCGAGTGCGATCAGCCCGGTGCGGGCGCGCAGCGTCTGGATGTCGAGCGCGCGCTCGCCGGCGCTGCCGGTGACGATGGGCAGTGAGTGGTGCGCGTCACCCAGGATCAGGGTCGCTTGGTCGGACATGGAGAGAGACTCCGAGAAGATACACAGGGACCAGGTGGCGCGCCCCGGAGAGGGCGCGCGCGCTCGGGATCGGAGTCGATGGTGTAGCGCGATCGCGCCCGTCTGGCAAGAGGCCGGATGGCGGGGCGATCGCAGGGCCCCTTGGGGCGTCGGCCGGCGGCCCGAGGGCCGGCGCCGCGAACAGGCTAGGTCATCACCTTGACGAAGGCCGCCATGTCGCGGGCGCGACCGGCCGCGCCCCGTGCCTTTCAGATCTCGGCGACGAGCTTGTCGTAGAAGCCGAGGAAGTCTTCCGGGGTCGGACCCTCGCGCCACTCGATCGCCGAGCGCGGGTGCTGATTGAGCTGACCGGTGAGGTTGTAGGGCAGCGAAGGACCCCAGTCGAGCTCCTTGCGCAGCGGCAACATGTACTTCTGGATCACCTCGACGATCGGACGAACGTCGAACTTGGGATTGCGCAGGAAGCCGAGCAGCAGCTCGGTGTGGCAGTTGCCCGCGCCGCGGCCGAAGCCGTAGATGGTCGAGTCGACGCGGTTACAGCCGAGGATGATCGCCTCGATGGTGTTGGCGAAGGCCAGCTGCAGGTTGTTGTGGGCGTGGATGCCGATCTCCATGCCCTTGCCGGCGAGCGCATCGGTGTACTTGTGGTAGAGCCGGTCGATCTGCTCGCGGTAAAGGTAGCCGAAGCTGTCGACGATGACCATGGTCGAGGCCGGGGTGTGGGAGACGGCCTCGAGGACCTTGTCGATCTCCTCCTCGGTGATGTTGGAGACCGCCATCAGGTTGGCGGTGGTCTCGTAACCGAGCTCGTGGGCGTGGTGGATCATGTCCACCGCCTCGGAGACCTGGTGGGCATAGAAGGCCACGCGGATCATCGACAGCGGGCTGTCGGCCGCCGGCACCAGGTCCTGCTCCCAGTCGCTCTTGCCGGCATCGGCCATGGCCGCGAGCTTGAGCCCGGTCTTCTCGGCGTCGTGGTCGCCGACGATACGACGCATGTCGGCCTCGTCGCAGTGACGCCAGGGGCCGAACTTGTCCTTGGGGAAGACCCGCTTCGAGTTCTTGTAGCCGATCTCCATGTAGTCGATCCCGGCATCGATACAGGCGTGATAGACGGCGCTGACGAAGGCATCGTCGAAGCGATGGGCATTCACCAGCCCCCCGTCCCGAACCGTGCAGTCGAGGACCTTGAGTTCAGGCCGGAAGGTGATCCAGGGGGCCTTTTCGGACATCGTTCGTATCTCCGCGAATTCCAATGGTTGACAGATCATTATTGAGCGCCCCGGCCCGCCGATCAAACCGATCTGGCCGAGGGTGGTCGCAGGGGCGGGGCAATCCCGCCGCAATCGATCCGCAACCGTCCCGTCGCGGACGCGCCACGCCACGGTCACTTCCCCAATCTATCCTGACGCGACCTGCGTGAACACGCATTGCGAAAACCCGATCCGGTCCACCCGCCTGGAGCCCACGCTTGAAAACCGCACCGACACTCGCCGACCGCATCGACCAACGGGTCTTCGACGCCATCTATTCGCGCGCCCTGGTCTACAACACCTGCTGGGAGGACCCGGCGGTCGACCGGCTGGCCCTCGAGCTGACCCCGGACGACACCCTGCTGGTGATCACCAGCGCCGGCTGCAACGTGCTCGACTACGCCCTCACCGGGCCGCGACGGATCCACGCGGTGGACGCCAACCCGCGCCAGAACGCACTGCTCGAACTCAAGCTCGCCGGCATCCGCGCACTCGACTTCGACGACTTCTTCGCCGTCTTCGGGCACGGCTACCACCCGGCGTTCCGCGACCTCTACCACGACGCCCTGCGCCAGACCCTCTCGCCCTTCGCCCGCGCCTTCTGGGACCGGCGCGCGGCCTGGTTCGGCAACCCCGACGGCAGCTTCTACTTCCACGGCCTGTCGGGCATCGTCGCACGGCTCTTCCACGCCTATCTGCGCGCCCGGCCCCGGCTCGCCGACAGCGTGCGCGCGCTGTTCGCCAGCGCCGATCTCGATCATCAGCGCGAGATCTACGACACCCGCGTCCAGCCGCTGTTCTGGACCCCGGCGCTCAACTGGACGCTCTCGCGCCAGCTCACCATGAGCCTGCTCGGCGTCCCCCACCCACAGCGCAAGGAGGTCCAGGCACAGCACGCCCAGGGCGTCGCCGGGTTCATCCGCGAGGCGCTCGAATACGTGCTGCGCCAACTGCCGATCGCCGACAACTACTTCTGGTCGGTCTATCTGCGCGGTCGCTACACCCCGGCGTGCTGCCCCGAGTATCTCAAGCGCGACAACTTCGCCGCGCTCAAGGCCGGGCTGGTCGAGCGCATCGTGCCGCACACCTGCACCGTCACCGAGTTCCTCCACGCCACCGACGAGTCGATCTCCAGGTACGTGCTGCTCGATCACATGGACTGGATGAGCTCCTACCACCCCGAGGCGCTCGCCGAGGAGTGGCAGGCGATCCTCGACCGCGCCAGCGCCGATGCGCGGATCATCTTCCGCAGCGCCCATGTCGCGCCGCGCTATCTCGAACGGCTCGAACTCGGTCCCGAGCGTACCCGCTTGAGCGAGCGTCTGCGCTTCCACCCCGAGCGCGCCGCCGCGCTCAACCGCCTCGACCGCGTACACACCTACGCCGGCTTCCACATCGCGGACGTGCGCGCATGATCGGCAGCGACGCGCGCATCCTCCTCCACCTGCTGCGTGGCCAGCGTCGCCAGGGCTCGCACGCCGAACGGCTACAGCACTTCTACGCCCCCCAGGCGGCACACTACGACCGCTTCCGCGAGCGCCTGCTGCACGGGCGCGCGCAGTTGATCGCCGCGCTCGACCCGACGCCCGGCGCGTATCTGGTCGAACTCGGCGCCGGCACCGGGCACAACCTGCTCTATCTCGGCGAACGGCTCGACAGCCTCGGCCGGATCGACCTCGTCGACCTCTGTCCGGCGCTGCTCGACGAGGCACGCCGGCGCACCGCCGGCCTCGCCAGGGTGCGGGTGATCGAAGCCGACGCCGCCGACTATCGCCCCGAGGGGCCGGTCGACTGCGTCTACTGCGCCTACTCGCTGACGATGATGCCCAACTGGCGGGCGGTGCTCGCAAACGCCCTCGCCATGCTCCGCCCCGGCGGCACCCTGGGGGTGGTCGACTTCTACATCTCCGACGCCCGAGGCGGCCCCGGCAACGCCCGCCACGGCACCCTCGCCCGCGCCTTCTGGCCCCGCTGGTTCGCCCACGACGGCGTCCACCCCAGCCCCGAGCCGCTGCGCTGGCTGCGCGACCACCTCCCCGACCACCAGCTCGACGAACACCTCGCCCCGGTCCCCTACCTCCCCGGCCTGCGCGTGCCCTACTACCGCTTCGTCGGGCGCAAGTAGCGGACAGCCACCAGCCACCAGCCACCAGCCGGAAAGACTTAACCGCGAAGACACCAAGGACGCGAAGGGGAATAAGCCGCCAGCCGTCAGCAATCAGCCGCCAGTGGGTGCGGACCCGCACCGCCTGCGCCTCACGCCGACATCACACATCATTCACTTTGCGTGCTTCGCGGCTTTGCGGTTCAATCCTGGCGGCTGGAGGCTGATCGCTGGAAGCTGGTTCGAACCGCAAAGACACCAAGGACGCAAAGGGGAATAAGCCGCCAGCCGTCAGCGATCAGCCGCCAGTGGGCGCAGACCCGCGCCGCCTGTGGCCTCACGCCGACATCACACATCACTCACTTTGCGTGCTTCGCGGCTTTGCGGTTCAATCCTGGCGGCTGGCGGCTGGCGGCTGGCGGCTGGCGGCTGGCGGCTGGCGGCTGGCGGCTGGCGGCTTGGGTCAACCGTCCGTCCACCGCCCCATCGACGAGCCAGCGACGCTCGTCGACGGTTAACCCGACACAGACGCTCAGAGCGTCGCTTCGGGGGCGGCGATCAGGGCCATGCGGACGAGTTCGGCGAGTGAGCCGGCGCGCATCTTTTCCATCACCCGGGCGCGGTGGGCCTCGACGGTCTTGGCGCTGACGCCGAGCGCGGCGGCGATCTCCTTGTTGGACTTGCCGTCGGTGACCATCGCCATGACCTCGTGCTCGCGCGGGGTGAGTTCGGCCAGGCGCATGGCGATCTGGGCGCGGGTGGCCTGGGAGGCGCGATGGCGTTCGTCGTAGTCGAGGGCGTTGCGGATGCTGTCGAGCAGGTCCTCGTCGTGGAAGGGCTTCTCGATGAAGTCGAAGGCGCCGGCCTTCATCGCCTTGACCGCCATGGTCACGTCGCCGTGGCCGGTGATCAGGATCACCGGCAGACGGTAACCCTCGCGGGCGAGATAGCTCTGCAGCTCCAGCCCGCTCATCCCCGGCATGCGCACGTCGAGCAGCAGGCAGCCGGCGCGCCCCGGGTAGTGGTTGGCGAGGAAGGCGTCGGCCGATTCGAAGGTCTGTACCGACATCCCCGTGGACTCGATCAGCCACTGCAACGAGGTGCGCATGGCCTGGTCGTCGTCGACGACGAACACGGTCGCGTCATGATGCATTGCTATTCCCAACTTGCGATGGTTGCTGCGCCGTCTCCTCCGCCTCGGCGGCGGCGAGCGGCAGCGCGATGAAGAAGGTCGAACCGCGCCCGGGCATCGACTCGGCCCAGATGCGGCCCTCGTGATTCTCGATGATGGTCTGGCTGATCGCCAGCCCCATCCCCATGCCGCTCTCCTTGGTGGTGACGAAGGCGTCGAACAGCTCCTCGATGCGCTCCGGGACGATGCCCGGGCCGCTGTCGCGGATCGCTACCCGCGCCTCGCCGCCCTCCTGCCAGGTGCGGATGCTCAGCTGCCGCGTGAACGCGTCGACCTCTTCGAGGGCGTCGAGCGCGTTGCGCACCAGATTGAGCAGCACCTGTTCGACCTGGACCAGATCGACCCGCACCGGGATCGGCTCGGGGGCCAGCGCCAGCGCGATCGCCAGATCCAGGCGCCGGGTCTCGAACTCGACGAAGGAGCAGACCTCGCGCACCAGGTGGTTGAGATCGGCCTGGGCGCGGATCGGCGGTTGCTTGCCGACCAGGGCGCGCAGCCGGCGGATGATCTCGCTGGCGCGCTGCGCCTGGGCGGTGATCTGCCCCATGGCGCCGATCAGCGCCTCGGTCTCGCCCGCCCCGCCCTGCAGCCGCCGCGTGCAGCCGCTGGCATAGTTGACGATCGCCGCGAGCGGCTGGTTGAGCTCATGGGCCATGCCGGTGGCCACCTCGCCCATGGTGCTGAGACGACAGACATGGACCAGCTCGGCCTGGTGCTGGCGCGACTCCTGCTCGGCACGGCGCACCGCGGTGATGTCGCGGGCGTAGATGTTGACATAGCCGAGGTCGGCGATGGGCGCGAACAGCAGCGAGAACAGCTGACCGGCGACCTCGAGCTCGCACTCGCGCTGCTCGGCGTCATCGAGCGCCTGGGCGACCTCGGCGCGCCACGGCTCGGGGAGCAGGTCGCCGGGCTGCGCTGCCCAGGCGGTGAGCAGCGGACGCGAGGCGTTGTTGGCATAGACCAGCAGCCCGCTGGCGGTGACGCGCAGGATGGGGTTGGGGCTCTCGCTGGCGAAGCGCGCCAACCCCTTGATCTCCTGCTCGGCCTGCTTGCGCTCGGTGATGTCGTGGATATAGAGGGTGTAGAACCGCTCGGACTCGAGCACGATCGGGGCGATCGAGATCTCCACCGGCACCTGCTCGCCGTCGGCGCGCAGCGCGCGCAGCTCGCCGCGCCCCTGGGGTCCGGCGTCGGGACGACGCGAGCGCTCGAGCAACACGCTGAAGCCCTCGCGTGCGGTCTCGGGCAGACAGTCGCGCACGAACACCAGCCCCAACGCATGTTGACGACGATGGCCGAGCAGACGCTCGGCGGCGGGGTTGAACTCGATGACGTGACCGGCGTGGTCGAGGGTGACGATGGCATCGAGCGAGGCCTCCATCATCGCCGCCTTGAGCGCCTCGCTCTCGCGCATCTCGGCCTGATGACGACGGTTCATCTCGTCGCGCGCGGCCAGTACCAGCTGACTGAAGTGCTGGATCCACTCCTCGAGCAGCACCAGCTGGTTGCCGCCATGGTAGTCGAAGCCGGGCTCGGCGATGCCGAGGGCGCGCTGGGAGAAGCGCGTCATCCGCTTGAGCACCTTGTTCAGCCTCGAGGAGACGAGATAGATCACCGCGGTGAAGACGATGATGAACACCGCCGCGGCGATCCCGCGCTGGCGCCGCTCGAAGATGCTCACGTGGCGCGACATCTTCTCCACCGCCGCCTGCGAGACGAAGGTGGCGAACAGCAGATTGGAATCGGCGCCCTCGTACTCGGGCAGGGTCTGGGAGGTGATGACGTAGAGCGCGTGCCAACGATCGAGCGTGGTGCCCGGCGGCAGGCTCGCGGTATCGAGGCTGGCGACGATGCGCTGGTCGTCGCCGTCGACCAGCGCCACCGCGGCGCGACCGACGTCGACACCGCGCTGCGAGGCGGCGAGGAAGTCGTCGTCGACCGGCACCAGCACCACCAGATGTCCCATGTCGTAGCCCCCGGCGTCGATCACCGAGTCGCTGACGATCAGATAGAGCTGCTCGCCGAGACGATCGATCACGGTGCGCACCTCGCGGGTGTCGAGCAGGTTGGAGGGCACCTGTACGGCGAGACGCTCGGGCACCGGGCGCTCGCCGGCCTGATAGAGCTCGCGCACCCGACCCTCGACATCGGTGAGCAGCACATGGCTCGGCGGGCTGAGGGCGTCGCGCTCGAAGAAGTCGGGCAGCCAGTGCGGGCGGAACTCCTTGTAGAGCACTGGCGGGTCGGTCGTCTCGCGCGACCAGAACAAGGGCTCCAGATACTCCGAGAGACGCTGATAGTTGGCCAGCAGCCGGGTGGTGGCGGCATAGCTCGAGAGATAGCGATCGAAGCGGATCAGGCTCTCGCGGGCGCGCAGTTCGAGCTGTGCCTCGAGCTCCTGGCCGAAGATCTTGTTGACCTGCCGACTCTGGATCTGCTCGAGCATCGCCCACACCACGAGCCCCGCCGTCAGCCCCACCACGATCGAGATCAGTGGCATCGGCACGCGTCGCAACAGACGGAACAAAAATGGTTTAATGACGATCCGCTTCAAGCTTGGCAACTCAACTCAAACAACCAAAACACACCAATGGACACCATGGACTTCGATATCACCCGCGCCCAGACCCCTTCCCTGCTGCGACGTCTCGGCGCGATCTGCTACGACGGCCTGCTGCTGGTCGGCATCCTGATGATCGCCACCGGGCTCGTCTCCATCCCCTATGGGCTGATCACCGGCAGCGACTACTACCACAACGCCCTGGCGCTCAACCTGATGCGCCTGATCCTGGTGGCCGTGGTCGGCGCCTTCTTCGTCTATTTCTGGACCCACGGCGGTCAGACCCTGGGGATGCGCGCCTGGCGCCTGCGCGTGCTCACCGACGAGGGCCAGCCGCTGACCACCGGCGCGGCGATCAAGCGTTTCGGCTGGGCCTTCGTCAGCCTGCTGCCGGTCGGCCTGGGGCTGCTGTGGAGCCTGTTCGACGGTGACAAGCTCGCCTGGCACGATCGCAAGTCGCAGACCCGACTGGTGCTGGTCGCCAAGCAGTGAAGCGTCGCACCGGGCGCCGCGC